>DATMDI010000359.1:0-11123 GCA_035557875.1 Vicinamibacterales bacterium | reverse complement strand
GTCCCACCTGTCCCACCTGTCCTACCCGTCCCACCAGTCTTAGAATGACCGGGTGACCCGGCGCCAGAAGACGATCGCGTTCTTCGTCACGCTGTGCGTGCTGCTGGTTGCGGCCGCGGTGTCGCTCAACGTCGGCTGGATTCTCATCAGCGGCCGCCGGCTGGCGGCGCTGGTCTTCGGCATGGTGCTCTTCGGGCTCATCATCGCCGGGCTCATCGTCTACACGGTGTTCCTGGTCATGGAGATCAAGCGCAACGAGGAGCACGACAGCTTCATCAACGCCGTGACCCACGAGCTCAAGACGCCGATCGCCTCGATTCGTCTCTACCTCGAGACGCTGCAGTCGCGCGAGGTGAACGAGGGGCAGCGCCGCGAGTTCTACGACATCATGCTGGCCGACGCCGACCGCCTGCACAACACGGTCAACCAGGTGCTCAAGGCCGGCGTGCTGCGCGAGAAGCCGGGAGCGGCGGGGGCGCGCACCGCTGTCGTCGACGTGGCGTCGCTGGCACGCGAGTGCGTGGACCTGGCCACGCTGCGGCACCATCTTCAGCCGGGGGCGATCGAGCTCCAGGTTCAGCAGGGCACGTCGCTCCTCGTGCGCGGCGACACCGAGGAGCTGCGCACCGTCCTGGCCAATCTTGTGGACAACGCGGTCAAGTACTCCGGGCAGCAGGTCCGGGTGACGGTGGCCGTGGTCTCGCCGGCGCCCCAGTCGGTCTGGGTGCGTGTGGCGGATCGTGGCGTCGGCATCCCGAAGCGGCAGCTGAAGCGCATCTTCAACCGCTTCTACCGGGTGCAGCCGCTCGGCCTCAAGGCCGTCAAGGGCACCGGGCTCGGGCTCTATATCGTCCGCTCGATCGCGCGCGCCCACGGTGGCCGGGTGTTCGCGCACAGCGAGGGCGAGGGCCAGGGCGCGACGTTCACCGTGGAGCTGCCGCGGTTTGCCGGCGAGGCCGACACGGTCGTGCTGCGGTCGAAGCCGGCATGAGCCGCATCCTCGTCGTGGACGACGAGCCGCACATCGCCGATGGCTTGCGTTTCAACCTCCAGGCCGAAGGCCATGACGTCACCGTGACCTACGACGGCGAGCAGGCGTTGGCCCTGCTGCTCGAAGGCGACGAGCCGTTCGACGTCGTGATCCTCGACGTCATGCTGCCCGGCAAGGACGGTTTCGAGACGGCCGCGGAGCTGCGTGCCGCCGGGCAATACGTGCCGATCCTGATGCTCACTGCCCGCGGCCGCGCCGACGACGTGCTGCGCGGGTTCGAGGCCGGCGCCGACGATTACCTCCCCAAGCCGTTCGAACTGACCATCCTCCTCGCGCGCGTCAACGGCCTGCTCCGCCGCCGCCGCTGGAACGAGCGCGACACGCCCGCGGCCGAAGACGCCGCCGCCGACTCCTACGCCTTCGCCGGGCGGGTGCTCGACTTCGGCGCGATGGAGGTGCGGGCCCAGGGCCGATCGTTCCGGCTGACGCAGATGGAGAGCGACCTGCTGCGGTATCTCGTGCAGCACCCGGGGCAGGCGGTCTCGCGTGGCGCCATTCTCGAAAACGTCTGGGACCTGCACGGCAGCACCGACACGCGCGCCATCGACAACTTCATCGTTCGCCTGCGGCGATATATCGAGGACAAACCCTCTTCCCCGCGCTTCCTGCTTACAGTCCGGGGCGTGGGTTATCGGTTCGTGCCAGAGGGGACCGAATCAAGTACGTAGAGGCGGGTCTTCAGACCCGCCTGCCGGGCGGTCTGAAGACCGCCCGCTACGTTCGCCCTAGTACAATCGCGTCCATGGCGAGCGACACGATCGAGGCAGAAGGCCACCTGATCGACTCGGGGCTGCTGTCGGCGATCTTCGACAAGATCATCGAGCACAAGGCGTCGTACGAGGTCCTGACCTTCACCATCGGCCGCACCAACGACGACGCGTCGCGTATCCGCATGCGCGTCACCGCCGCCGACAAGGCGGCGCTCGCGGAGCTGCTGCAGCACCTCACCACCTTCGGCGCTCGTCCGGAGCGCGAGCGCGACGCCCTGGTGCGGCCGGCCGAGAAGGACCGCTGCGTGCCCGACGACTTCTACTCCACTACCAACCACCGCACCCAGGTGCGGGTCGGCGGACAATGGGTGGACGTCGAGAAGCAGCGCATGGACGCCGTGATCGTGGTCCGTGGCGACAAGGCCGAGTGCCGGAAGCTGCGCGACGTGCGCGCCGGTGAGCCGGTGATCTGCGGTCACGGCGGCATCCGCGTCACGCCGGAGTTTCGCGAGCGCGACCGCCACGGCTTTGCCTTCATGAGCAACGACGTCTCGTCGGAGCGGCGGGTCGAAGGCAGCGTGGCCCGCATCGCGGCCATGATGCGCGAGGTGAAGAAGGCTGGCGGCCGCATCGCCGTCGTGGCCGGACCCGTGGTGGTGCACACCGGCGGCGTCGAGCACTTCGCCAACATCATCCGCCGCGGCTTCGTGGACGTGGTGCTGGCGGGCAACGCCCTGGCGGTACACGACGTGGAGTTCGCGCTCTCGGGCACCTCGCTCGGCATCGACCTGATCGCCGGCGCCCCGGTCGAGCAGGGCCACCGCAACCACATGGCCGCCATCAACACCATCAACCGGGCCGGCGGCCTGCGCCAGGCGGTCGACAGCGGCGTGCTGAAGTCCGGAGTGATGTACGAGTGCGTGACGCACGGCGTCGATTTCGTGCTGGCCGGGAGCATCCGCGACGATGGGCCGCTGCCCGAGACGCTGATGGACCTGATCGACGCCCAGGAACGCTACGCCGCCGCGCTCGGCAACGTCCAGCTGGTCCTGATGCTCTCCTCGATGCTCCACAGCATCGGCGTCGGCAACATGCTGCCCTCATGGGTACGGGTGGTGTGCGTGGACATCAACCCGGCGGTCGTGACCAAGCTGAGCGACCGCGGATCCTCGCAAACCGTTGGCGTTGTGACAGATGTCGGCCTGTTCCTGCACCGTCTGGCAGAGGCGCTGCGAGACTAGGAGAAACTGCCGGCAGGCGGCGCTCGTAAGACACCAGAGACACCAGCCAGCGCGCCCGCTCATTCGGGTGGGGTCCGGGCTGGTTTGCTATCCTGAATCCACTATGGCCAAACGGGTCGTCCTCTTCCTCATCACCAACATCGCGATCGTCCTCACGCTTTCGATCATCCTGAACGTGCTCGGTGTGGGCCGCTACATCGGACCCAACGGGCTCGACCTGGGCAGCCTCGCAGCCTTCTGCTTCCTGTGGGGCATGGGCGGGTCCTTCATCTCGCTGCAGATCTCGCGCTGGTCGGCCAAGCGAATGACGGGCGTGCGGCTCGTGAACGGGCGCACGGGTGACGCCACGGCCGACTGGCTCTACAGCTCGGTCGAGCAGCTCACGCGGAAGTCCAACCTGCCGATGCCCGAGGTGGGAATCTACGATTCGCCCGAGGTCAACGCGTTCGCGACCGGCCCGAGCAAGAGCCGCAGCCTGGTGGCGGTGTCGTCCGGCCTCCTGCGCTCGATGCGGCGCGACGAGGTGGAGGGCGTGCTGGCCCACGAGGTGGCGCACATCGCCAACGGCGACATGGTCACGATGACGCTGCTGCAGGGCATCGTCAACGCGTTCGTGATGTTCCTCGCCCGCATCATCGCCTATGCGCTGACCAGCCGCGGCTCGCGCGACGACCAGGGCGCGGCGCCCAGCTTCCTGCTGGTGATGATGCTCGAGCTCGTGCTTGGCGCTCTCGGCATGATCGTGGTGGCCTGGTTCTCGCGCCAGCGTGAGTTCCGAGCCGACCACGGCGGCGCATCCCTGGCCGGCAAGTCGAGCATGTTGAACGCGCTGCGCCGCCTCGGCGCGGGCCGTGAGCTGATCGACCCGCGGCACGAAGCGCTCGCGACGATGAAGATCAGCGGCAAGTGGACCGGGCTCTTCTCCACCCACCCGCCGCTCGAACAGCGGATTGCCGTGCTCGAGCGCGCGCAGATCGTCTGAGCGCCGGTCGAAACATTCCCGGCTCACACGAAGACAGGTGAGACGGGTAGGACGGGTGAGACGGGTAGGAAGAACTCTTGCCCACCTGTCCTACCTCTCCCACCCGTCCCACCTGTCCTGCCAGTAAGCTAGTCCGATGGCCTACACGACGCTCGTGCCCACCGGGACGCTTGCCGCGCACCTCGGCGAATGGGTCGTGGTGGACTGCCGCTTCGACCTCGCCAACGACGCGTGGGGCGGGGAGCAATATGCCGCGGCGCACGTTCCCGGCGCGGTCTACGCCAGCCTCAACGACGACCTGTCCGGGCCGCGTACCGGGACCAACGGCCGCCATCCCCTGCCCGCTGACGAGGCGTTGGTCGCCACGATCGAGCGGCTGGGCATCGGCAACGGGACGCAGGTGGTGGCCTACGATCAGGATGCCGGACCGTGGGCCAGCCGCTTGTGGTGGCTGCTGCGCTACGCGGGGCTCGCGTCGGTCGCGGTTCTCGACGGCGGCTTTGCCAAGTGGATCGCGGAGGGCCGCCCGGTGCGCCCGGGACTGGAGAACCGGCCGCGCGGCGTCTTCCGCGCCTCGTTCCAACGCCAGATGCACGCCACCCTCAACGAGGTGGCGCAGCGGCGCACCGATGGCCGCACCCTGCTGGTGGACGCGCGGGCGCCGGAGCGCTTCGAGGGACGAGCCGAGACCATCGACAAGGCGGCCGGCCACATCCCGGGCGCACGCAACCGATTCTTCCGCGACAACCTGGCTGCCGACGGCACCCTGCTCGGCGCCGACGCGCTGCGAGCGGCCTTCTCCGGAGTGCTCGGCGGCCGGCCCCCCGCTGAGGCGGTGATGTATTGCGGTTCGGGCGTCACCGCGTGCCACAACCTGCTGGCAATGGCTCACGCCGGTCTCGACGGCAGCCCGCTCTACAGCGGGTCGTGGTCGGAGTGGTCGAGCGACCCGTCGCGACCGATCGAGACCGGGCCGGCGCGCGACGAGCAGCCCTGATGCCGGCCGTCGCCGAACCCGCCGAGCCCTCGCTCTGGTCCACCGTCAAGGAAGCCGTCCGCGGTTCACACCAGGACTTCACCGAGGGTCCCATCGGCCGCGCCGTCGTGCTGCTCGCGGTCCCGATGGTGCTCGAGATGCTGATGGAGTCGGTGTTCGCGGTGGTGGACATCTTCTTCGTCGGCCGCCTCGGCGCCAGCGCCGTCGCCACCGTCGGACTCACCGAGTCGCTGATGGTGACGGTCTACGCGCTGGCCATCGGCCTCTCGATCGGCGCAGCCGCTACCGTCGCGCGACGCATCGGCGAGAAGGATCCGGAGCGCGCGGCGCTCACGGCGGTGCAGGCGATCATCCTCGGTATCGGGATGGCGGCGATCATCGGCGCCATCGGCGTGCTGTTCGGGCCGCAACTGCTCCGCCTGATGGGCGCCACCGACGACGTCCTGAGCATCGGATCCACGTTTCCGCGGGTGATGGTCGGCGGCAGCGGCACCGTGCTGCTGCTCTTCCTCATCAACGCGGTATTCCGCGGCGCCGGCGACGCAGCCATCGCCATGCGCGTGCTCTGGTTCGCCAACATCATCAACATGACGCTGGGCCCGTGCCTGATCTTCGGCCTCGGCCCGTTTCCCGAAATGGGCGTGACCGGCGCGGCGCTGGGCACGACCGTCGGCCGCGGGTGCGGCGTGATCTACCAGCTGTACTACCTGACCCGGCCCGGCGGGCGCCTGCGCGTCCGGCGCCGGCACCTGCGTCTCGACCCGGCGACGATGCGGTCGATCCTGCACATCTGCGGCACGGCGACGTTTCAGAACTTCATCGCCACCGCGTCGTGGATGGGGATCGTCCGCATCATCTCGGGGTTCGGCAGCGCGGCGGTCGCCGGCAACACCATCGGCATCCGCATCATCCTGTTCGCGCTGCTACCGTCGTTTGGCGTGAGCAACGCCGCCGCCACGCTGGTCGGTCAGAACCTGGGTGCCGGCAAGCCAGATCGCGCGGAGGCCGCGGCGTGGCGAGCCGGGCTCTACAACACGATCTGCCTCGGCGCCATGAGCCTGGTGTTCCTGATCTTCGCGCCCGGCCTGATCGGCATCTTCACCGGCGACCCCGAGGTCGCCGGCTACGGGGTCCGCGCGCTGCGCATCATCGCGGTCGGCTTCGCGTTCTCCGGCTACGGCATGGTGCTGACCCAGGCCTTCAACGGCGCCGGCGATACCCGCACCCCGACCTGGATCAACCTGGTGGTGCTCTGGCTGTGGGAGATCCCGCTCGCGTGGCTGCTCGCCCACCCCGCAGGGTTCGGCCCGACTGGGGCGTTCATCGCCGTCAGCATCGCGTTCTTCACCCTGGCGGGCGTCAGCTCGTGGCTGTTCGCGAAGGGTGGCTGGAAGCACCACCGCGTTTAGCGGCGGCCGCCTCGCCTCGCGCAGTTCGATCATCACCTGCTGTCCCGCCCGCACGGCGTCCATCGTGTCGAAACAGCGGCCCGGCGCATTGCAGGTCGGGTAGCCGATCTCCTGGTACAGCCTCACCATCGCGGCGTTGTTCATCACCCAGGGCGCATCGGCGAGCTCCAGCGCGTGGCGCAGTTCGTGCCCCAGCATCGCGATGCCGACGTCGCTCACCGGATGAAGCTCGAGGGTGACGCTTACGTAGCGGTAACCGCCGGCTGCCGAGACGAGCTGCGTTGCGGCGGCGGTGGTGCCGAAGAGCGATCCCCTGCGCACGAAGACGATCAGATCGGACGCGGCGAGATTCTTGAGGATGGCGCGAAACGTGGCGGAGTGATCGCGGCCGCGCACGACGGCTTCGGCCACCTGCGCGTCGGCGGTCCTGAGAAAGGGCGGCGCCACCTGTTCGGCGGCCGCGCGGGTGCTGCCGGCGAGCAGCACCGCGGCGGCGAACCAGCGCCAGGTGAGCGAGCGGAAAGATAGCCGGGGTGGGGCGTGTTCGTTCGAATACATGACGAGTCTCCTGTTCGGCCGCAAGGCGAAGCGGCGCGGCGCACGTGGTGCGCGGACAACGTCGTCATGGACGCCCGTGGTGCCTAGGTATTACCCGGTGTGCCTCAGGGTCTACGTGGTGGAGGCTGCCGGACGTGAAACCGGCGGCTGGTGATGCTCAGACCGCCCGCCAGCTCACAGTGCAAGGCGCGCTCCATGTGACGCGCGAGAAACTCCGGCGCCACTTGCGGAATTCCTGGCGTTTCGAACGGTCGGCGCGCCGGCACCGTCGATTTTCCGACAGCACCTTCAACAGCACTGTACCGGCAGGGAGCGCAAGACACGTTTTCGTGGGCCGTGCGAATCCGTGAACCGGATCAGCGGCCCTCGTCGTCGGTCTCTGGCACGTCGGTGTCGGCCTCGCCCGCGCGCAGGCGGCCGCGCGCCCGCTCCGCGAGCCGCGTGTAGCCGCCGCGGATGCGTTCGAGCTCGTGCTCTTCGAGCTCCTCGAGATCGAGCAGCGCGTTGTGCGCGCCCTTTGTGACGCGCAACAGCTCGTCGAGCTTCACCTGCATGGCCTCGGCGTCACGGTTTTGTGTGCTCTGGATCAGAAACACCATCAGGAACGTGATGATGGTCGTGGACGTGTTGATCACCAGCTGCCAGGTGTCGCTGTAGGCGAAGAACGGCCCCGAAATCAGCCACGCGACGATAAGCGCGCAGGCGAGGACGAACGACCAGGGCCGTCCGGCGGCCCTCGACGTCGCCTTGGCGCACCGCGTGAAGACCGAATGCGACTTGGTTGGACGCACGACACACCTCCGGCCACAAGGCTAACGCAGCATGGCCGGAGTGGGCAGAGCAGGCGGAGTGGGCGGCTAGCCGCGGAACGTGAAGTAGACGGCTCCCATCAGGCACAGCCCCGCCCACAGGAAGTTCAGCGAGACCGGCTGCTTCATGTAGAACACGGCGAACGGGACGAACACGGCGAGGGTGATCACCTCCTGCAGGATTTTGAGCTGTGGCAGCTGCAGCACGGTGAAGCCCGCCCTGTTGGCGGGCACCTGGAGGATGTATTCGAAGAGCGCCAGCCCCCAGCTGACGCCGATGGCGACGACCAGCGGGGCCGCGCGCAGGTCGCGCAGGTGCGCGTACCAGGCGAAGGTCATGAACACGTTCGAGCACACGAGGAGCGCGACCGTCTGGGCGAGAGGAGACATCAACCTGAGCTATCGCACGATTGTGGAGCGGCCTTCAGCCGGGAACGTCGCGGGCGGTCGACAGACCGTCTTGGAGCCGGACTAGGCGTCGGCGTGCGCGAGGAGCGGCGCCACCGTCACCGTGAACCCATGCTGGTTCGGCGCCGCATACTGACGGTGGTTGCGGATGCGCGAGTACGGAATCTCGACCAGCGTGTTCTGCTCGGGCTCGGGGTGCGGCTGCACTTGGATGGTGGCCTCTTGCGGCGCGGTCGTGAGCTGGCGGGCGGCCTCGGCCGAGGCAAACCCGATCAGCGTCACCTCGCCGCTCGCCAGCTTGTGGACCTCGTAGCTGCGGAATGATCGCGAGGCGAACAGGGGCGCGGAATCGAGCGCCGGCGAGTAGGTGAACCCGTACACCCCCATCGGCAACTGCTTGATGCCGCTGCCCTCTTCCGGGGCCGACACGAGTCGCACCTGATGCGCCGCACGCAGGCCCTCCTGCTCGGGCGTGTCCGGAGTGTTCGTGTAGACGACTCGACTCATCCCGTGATTATAGGTCCCGAGTGGTCCGGGGGCCTAGCAGCCTGCCTCCTAGACGGTCACGCCGGCCGGGCACGACACGCCCGTCCCGCCCAGACCGCAGTAGCCATTGGGATTCTGGGCCAGGTACTGCTGGTGGTAGTCCTCGGCGTAGTAGAACGTCGGCGCATCCGCGATTTCGGTGGTGATGCGATCGAAGCCGGCGGCCGTCAGCCGCGCCTGGAAGACATCACGCGACGCCAGCGCCGCGGCCCGCTGCTCGGCCGAGGAGGTGAAGATCGCCGAGCGGTACTGAGTGCCCACGTCGTTGCCCTGACGCATGCCCTGCGTCGGGTCGTGGTTCTCCCAGAACAGCTTCAGCATGGCGCCGTAGCTCGTGAGCTTGGGATCGAACACCACGAGCACCACTTCGGTGTGCCCGGTCATCCCCGAGCACACTTCGCGATAGGTCGGGTTCGGGGTATAGCCGCCGGCATAGCCGACCGCCGTCGTGTACACGCCCGGCGCCTGCCAGAACTTCCGCTCTGCGCCCCAGAAGCAGCCCATGGCGATTACGGCCTGCTCGAGCCCCGCCGGAAAGGGCGGCGCGATCGGATTGCCGTTGACGAAGTGCCCCGCCGGAACCGGCATCGCCGTGGCACGGCCCGGCAGCGCCTGCTCGGGGCGAGGAAGACGAAGCGCGGTTGCGGAGCCGAAGATAGCCATAGGTCGTCCTCGCTGCGAAAAGAACTTGCTCGGCTCTCGGCTCTAGGCTTTAGGCTCTTGGCCTGAGCCCTGAGCCTTGAGCCCTCCGCAGAATTATCGCTCTCTTTCGATGCCAGAAACGCCGCAGCGGTTTCAATTCGTCGCCGATCGTGGCGATGCAGGACGCCGGCTCGACCAGGCGCTGGTGCGTCGTGTCTCCGGGCTCTCGCGCTTGTCGCGGACGACGGCGCAGCGGTGGATCGAGTCTGGCGCGGTCGAGGTAGATGGACGCCAGGCCACGCGCGCATCGACGACTTTGCGCGAGGGCGCCACGGTCGGGGTCATGGTGCCAGCGTCGGCACCGAGACGCACGACGCCGGCGGCCGAGCCGGCCGCGCTCGACATCCGCTACCAAGACGACGACGTGATCGTCGTCAACAAGCCGCCCGGCATTGTCGTGCACCCCACCTACAAGCAGACCGCGGGCACGGTGCTCAACGGACTGCTCTGGCATCTCCGCGACCGATCCGAAGTAAAGCCCGGCATCCTGACCCGGCTCGACAAGGACACCTCTGGGCTGGTCGTCGTCGCGCTTTCCACCGGCGCGCACGCGACGATGCAACGGGACGCCGCAACCGGCCAGGTTCGTAAGCAGTACCTCGCGGTGGTCACCACCGCGCCGTCGCCGCCCACCGGCCGGATCACGCTGGCGCTGGCGCGCGACCCGGCGGATCGGCGGCGCGTAGTGCCCACACCGGCCGGGGCGCCGAGCGAGACTCGCTACGAGGTGCTGGCGTCGTCGGCCTCGGTGACACTGGTGCGCTGCGAGCTCGTCACGGGGCGGACGCATCAGATTCGGGTCCACTTGTCCGCGCGAGGCTGGCCGATTGCGGGCGATCGCCTCTACGGCGGCGATATGCGCCTGATCGGCCGGCAGGCGCTGCACGCGTGGCGCGTGACGCTGCCGCATCCGGTGACGCGCGCGCCTCTCGCGGTGGAAGCACCCCTGCCCGCCGATGTCGCTGCGATGCTCGACGCCGCCGGCCTCGAGCCGCCGTGACCCGACCTACCTGACCTACCTGACCTGCGTGTCTCTCAGAACTTCACTCCGTACAGCACCCGGAAGTTCCGGCCCATCTCCGGCGCCATGTCCTTGATGAGCGAGAGATGGTTGCGATAGAGCTCGTCGCCGACGTTGTCCACCCGTGCCGTGATCGTGTGCAGCCACACCCCCGACTGCACCGAGTAGGCCGCATACAGCTTGAGCAGTCCGTAGCCATCGGTTGGCGTTTCGAGCCCGGACACCCGATCCTGCCGTGCCACAGCGACGACCTCGCCGCCGGCCTGGAAGGCGTTGCGCTGATACCGCAGGCCGGCACGCGCTCGCAACGGCGGTATGCGCGGCAGGAATTCGCCGGTCGTGCTCACCGTCCCGCGCACGTAGTCCGCGCCGAGCTCCGCCGTGAGCGACGACGACAGGCGGATGTCGCCGTGCGCCTCCAGCCCCTGCAGCACGCTGTCGGCGGCGATGTTTTCGACGATCGGAAACTCGCCGTCGGGCTCGGAGAGATCGCGCGACGGGAAGCGCGCCTCGTACAACGGCTGGCGCGCGGCAAACTCCTCCTCGCTCAACTGCCGCCGGTACACGAAGTCGTGAACGGAGTTGCGGAAGTACGCCACCTCACCCGATACGCGCGGTCCGCGCCAGCGGAGCGCCGCGTCGAACCCGATCGCATGCTCGGGACGCAGCTCGGGGTTGCCGGCTTCGAA
>DATMDI010000358.1:0-11634 GCA_035557875.1 Vicinamibacterales bacterium | reverse complement strand
TCCGGCTGCTCGGCCTGGAACTTCACCTTCACGTAGCCGTCCAGCGCGGACTTGACCGTGGGCTCGGCGAGAGTGGTCTTGTCCATCGTCAGGCAGTTCTTGCACCAGGTGGCCCACAGGTCCACCAGCACGGGCTTGCCTTCCCGCTGCGCCACCGCCAGCCCCTCGTCGAGCGACGCGTGCCACCCGTCCTGCAGCATCGCCTCGACGCTGGAGGTCACCTCACCCGCATCCACCCAGCGGTCGGCGAAGAGGGTATAGCCGAGATAGCCGTAGTAACCGGCCGTGGCGAGGATGACGACGCCGAAGGCCTGCTTCACCCGCACCATCCAAGCGCCCGGGCGCGGCAGCGCGGTGAGCCCGGCACCGGCAATCGGCCAGGGAATCGCCATGCCGATACCGAGCAGGAACGGCAGGCCCAGCGCGACGACCGTGCCCTGCGCGTAGAGATCGCTCGAGAAGAGCACCACCTGGATCACCACCGGGGCGACGCACGCCCCGGCCAGGAGGGCGGCGATGGCGCCCATCCCGAACGCCAGCGCGAGCGAGCCGCGGCTCCCGCCGCCGGCGCCGATCGACGAGGAGAAGCGCGAGAAGTCGATCGTGAACACGTCGAACATCGCCAGCGCCAGCACCGCGAAGACCAGCGCGATCGCGACATTGAACCAGGGCGAGGCGTTGATGGTGCCGAAGGTGCCGGCGGTGAGGATCACGACCACGCCGAGCACGCCGTACACGACGGCCATCGCCGCACCGTACACGGCACCGAGCACGAACCCGCGCGAACGGGAGCCGGCCTTGCTGCCGGCGCCGATGATCGCGAGGTTGATCGGGATCATCGGCAGCACACACGGGGTGAGGTTGAGCGCGAGCCCGCCGAGGAACACGAGCAGGAGGATGGCCAGCGGTCCCCGGCCTTCGAAGAGCCCCTGCTCCTTGACCCCTTGCTCCGCGTTCTTGACGAAGGCGAGGAAGTCGTTCGTCGGCAGATACCCGCCGGTGCTGGCGACGATCTCGAAATCGTCGAGCGTGATGCGCGCGCTCGGGGCCGCGGCCGGCGGCCCGGCGGTAAAGGCCGGGGGCGCCTCTTCGATGGGCGGCACCACGCCGCTCCCCCACGCGATCTCCTTGTACTCGGGCGACGCCTGGCCGGCGCGCGACGCGCCGCCGCCGATGTGAAGCGTCCAACGGACCTCGGCGGTGACCGGTGCGAAACAGAGCACGTCGTTGCAGGCCTGGTAGCGAAAGCGCGCCGGAACGTCGAGGTCGCCTGGCGCCGCGTCCTTGGCCACCGTGAAGTGGACACCGATGACGAACTGCCGCTCGAAGACCGCGAGCGGCTCGCTCTGCCCCTGCAGCTTGAAGTCGGTCGCCTTCGGAAAGACCACCTCGGTGGCCCGGATCCCCGGCAGCGGCGAAAAGGTGAGCGTGGTGGGGATGAGCGACGGGTCCCGGGGCGCGTTCGACTGCAGGTGATAGCCCTCGGGCACGCTCACGCGCAGCAGCGCGCGCACGCGTCCGCCGGCGCGCGCCGCGGTTTCGACGTCCGTCGCGAGATCGGCCTTCACCACCCGGAGCTGCGCGCCGGCCAGATTCGCCGTCAGCAGCAACAGGGCGAGTGCCGCGCCGACCGTCTTCATGGTCAGCCGACGGGCTTGAGCGGGATCAGGTTCTGCAGGCCTTCCATCTGGACGTTGTGCCCCTTCACTGGCGGCAGGTCCTGATACATGAAGTCCCACTTCCATCGCTCCGACGGGTTCGACGCCTGCAGCCAGTGTTTGGCCGAGACCGGACGGGCGAAGGCCACGTGTTCCGCCGCCGCGTAGGGACCGCCCGGCAGGCCGGCGGCGATGGCGCGGCGGACATCGGCAGACGACATGTAGGCGAGTTTCAGGCCCAACGAGCGGGCGGCGTCGGCGAGGATCAGCCAGTCTTCGCGCGCCTCACCAGGGGGCGCGATGGCGCGCGACGACGCCTGGACCCGGCCCTGGTCGTTGGTGAAGAGGGCGTCCTTCTCGACGAAGGCGGCGCCTGGCAGCACGATGTCGGCCGCCGCCGCGAGCTCGTTCATCACCACGCCCTGCACGACGAGGGCAGGCAGCGTCCCGGCGCGGCGCGCCTCGACGATCCACGAGGTGTCGCCGAGCGAACCGTCGGGGCCCGGGCTCAGAACATAGAGCACGCGGACCTTGCCGGCTGCCACCGCGCTCCGCAAACCGGCGGTGTTCGCCGTCTGCCCGTCGCCGACGTCGAAGCCGAGGTCGCGCGCACCAGCGACGTTGGGCGCATCCACCGCAGGAATCGGGAACTTCGAGCCAGCCGGCTGCGGCTTGTCGCTGCGGGTCCAGGCCATCGTGACCGACTTGACGCCCTCGGGCCCGACCAGCCCGTCGACGAGCTCCTTCAGGACGAAGAGCTCCTCGGTGGCGGCGTGGGCCGACACCAGGAAGCGCACCGACTCGGGATCTGCAGACCCGGCCTGCTGGATGCGATCGCGCAGCCGCGGTTCGACGTCGTGCCAGGCCACCGCCTGCAGCTCGCTGCCCTGGCGCAGCATCGGCTTGCGCAGACGCGACTCGCCTTCGATCCAGTGGTACTGGAAGCGGCCGATGTCGCACATCCAGTAGCCGTTGACGTCGGGATTGAAGCGCGGCGTCATGCGAATGAGCTGGGCGCCTTTGGCCCACTCCGGCTTCGCCTTGAGCCAGGCGCTGGTGCTGCAGCCCTTCGCACACAGCGTGCAGGTCGTGTCCACGACAGTGGGGTTGTCCCACGGGCGCGCCTTGAAGCGATAGTCGCGCGTGGTGATGGCGCCGACCGGGCAGACGTCCATCAGATTGCCCGAGAGCAGCGAGTGGACGCCCTCTTCACGGAAGGTCGCGATTTCGCTGCCGGCGCCGCGATCGATGACGCCGATCTGGGCGTCGTTGTCGATCTCGCGCATGAAGCGCACGCACCGCGTGCACAGGATGCAGCGGTTGCGGTTGAGCATCAGCGTCGGCCCGAAATCGACGTCGGCCTTGACGCCCTCGCCATCGAACGTGCGGCGAGGAAAGTCCATGCGGCTCTCGGCCGGTCCGAACGAATAGGAGTAGTCCTGCAGCGGACACTCGCCGCCCTTGTCGCACACGGGGCAGTCGAGCGGATGGTTGACCAGGAGGAACTCGAGCACGCCGGCGCGCGCCTCGACCACCTCGGCGTCGCGGGTGGACACCACCATCCCGTCGCTGCAGGCCGTCGAGCACGACGTCTGCAGCTTGCCCATCTTTTCGATCTTGACCACGCAGACGCGGCAGGAGCCGTCTACCTGGAGACCGGGGTGATAACAGTAGTACGGCACCGAGAGCCCGGACTCGATGGCTGCCTGGAGGACGGTCTTGCCCTTGGCGACCGTAAGCTGCTTTCCGTCGATGGTCAGCGTGACCGTATCCATAAACCGCGATCATACCAAGAAGGCCCAGGGCTCAAGGCTCAGGGCTCAAGCCGTCGGACCTAAGGCCATTCGGCCGGCCTCCGGGGCCTGAGCCAGACCAGGCCCCTGAGCCCTGAGCCCTGAGCCGACAAGAATGCGGTTATTGCCCCTCGAACTCGGCGAGGGCGGCGGCGTCGAGGTTGACCTGGACGCGCCGGACGGGGGCGTCGGTGGGGATGATTTCCTCGACGTCGGCCTCGCCAAGGGTGACGATCACCTCGCGGGTCCGGCCGTCGGCGAGCGTCAGCGTCACGGTCACCGGCAGGTCGAAGACGTTCTCGGCCGGCTGGGTGAACCGGACGGTGACCTGGCCGTCGCCGATCGTCGACTTGACGGCGATGCGCGGGATCTCGTTGCCGTAGATCCAGCGCTCGAAAAAGCGATCCAGCGTGCGGCCCGATTCGGCCTCGAGCGCGCGCTCCAGGTCGTCGGTGCCGGCCTTCTGAAAGCGCCGGTCGTCGTAGAAGCGCCGCAACCCGGCGAAGAACGCCTCGTCGCCGAGCAGGCGGCGCAGCATGTGCAACACGCCGGCGCCCTTGTTGTAGACGATGGCGCGGTAGACGCGCAGGTCGTTCTTGATGTGGCCGAGGCGATAGCCCAGATGGATCGGCCCCTGGTCGGACTGCGACAGCGACCAGCGGCGAAACTGCCGCAGCATGTCGCTGAACACGCGGTCGCCTCGCACCTGGCGGCCGTAGAGGGCGGCGAAGTACTGCGCGAAGCCCTCGCTGAGCCACTGCTCGTGGTAGTTCTTCCAGCCGAGCGCCTGGCCCCACCACTGGTGTGCCAGTTCGTGGGCGAGGAAGAATTCGGGAAAGCCGTCGAACGCGGCCGGGTCGCCGCGCCACGAGGCGTTGGCGCTCGGCACCGGGTCGTTGACCACCGCGAAGTAGCCGGGGCTGTGACCGCCGGGCAGGTCGCTCTCGACCACCGCGATCGTCATCGCGGTAAACGGCGCCTCGCCCACCAGGTTCGAGTAGAACCGCATCATGTCTTCGGCCTGGGCCGCAATCTGGCGGCCGCGCCCCTGCAGCCGCGGCTGCGCTTCGACGGACACCGTCACCTTGTCGATGTCGGCGCCGGGTCTCGAGGCCGCAATCGTCATCGCCTTCTCCGAAACCCGCGTCATCCGCGAGACCATCAACGCCAGGTAGCGCAGCGGCTGATCGGAGCGGAACACGAAGGAGTCGCCATTGCTCTGGGTCAGCCCGTCGCGTAACGCGATGACCTGCGACGGCGGCTGCAGCTCGCCGCTGGCCACGGCGCGATAGCCGTCGGGGACGGTCACGCGGATCGTGGCCGTCGCGAAGTCCCACACCGGGTTCTGCGGATACCAGAACGCGCGGTTGCTGAGCAGGTAGTGCGGTTCGATCGGGAAGAGCGTCTGGCCGTCCTGTGCCGCCTCGCCTGTCACCGCAATCGTGTCGACGTCGAGATCCTGCGACGTCAGCCGCCCCTCGTACGACACGATGAGCGTCAGGTCCGAGTCCTGCGGCACGACCCGCGGGAGCGAGACCAGCAGCGTGTCCTGCCCGCGTACCCGCAGGTGAAGCAGCGGCCCGTATTCCACGCTGACCACGCTTCGCACCTGCAGCCCCTCGGCCAGGCGCAGTGTGACCGACGCCATCGACGTGCTGCGCACCCGCATCGCCAGACGGGTGCGGCCCTGGATGAACTGCCGCTCCGGAACGATCGAGACGTCCACGTTGAAATCCTGGACGTCGTAGTCGCGGAACGCGTCGTCGCTGTAGAAGCGCCCGCGCGCCGCCAGCTTTGCCGCCGAGGCGTAGAGCGCGATCGTCTTCTTGTTCTGGCGCTGGAACAGGCTCACGTCCTCGGCCTGCGCCGACGAGCGCGAGAAGGTCAGCGTGTCGTGGCGGCGCGTGTCGACTTCGGCCACGAAGTCGCGCGAGGGCGGCAGCAGGTACCAGTCGTCGGAGCTGAGATCGCGGAGATCCACCTGGAACGACCGGGGGGACGAACGTTCGAATACGCTCTGGGCGCGGCGCACCACGCGTTCGTCGATGGTCGCGACCGGCAGTTGCTGCGGCACCACCTGGGCCCGGTAATCGGCCGGGTTGAGGCGGATGAACGCGGTTTCGAACGCGGCGTTGAGCGTCTCGCGTCCGGCGAAGATGCGCAGCTGGCCGCGCTCGGCAGGCGGCGACGGCGCAAACTGCATGTCGCCGCGGCCGACCAGCACCATGCCGGTCACCCCTTCGTCGCTCATCACGGGGAAGAGCGTGCCCTCGTCGAGCGACACGACGAGGTCCTCCGAGGTGACCTTGAACCCCTTGGCGGCGAGCGGCCGCTCGGTATCGAGCCGGAGGCGGTAGAGGCCGTCGACGGAGCTGATGCCCTCCAGCATGACGATGCGCCACGATGGCAGGGCGCCGTTCGGCGGCCGCCGCACGTCCATGCCGGCGGTGAGAATGCGGGCGCGCCCCGGGGTGGCGACGAAAAACTCGACGACGACGCGAAAGCCATCGCCCGGCGGCACGCCTTCGAGCGGCGCGCGGTCGCGCTCCCGGACCACGGCCGTCACGGCACCGGCCAGGAAGAGGTCGATCTCGTAGCGGCGGATGCCGGCCGGCGCCACGTCCTCGCCGAAGAGCCCGGCGAACTGGCTGCTGTCGCCGCGGACCAGCATCTGCTCGAGGCGGGTGAGGAGCGCCGCCACCGGGTCGGCGCCTGGGCGGTCCTGTGCGGCCACCGGCGCGGCCGCGCCGACCAGGCAGGCGACGAGGAGGAGGGCTCGAACCATCGTGCTGCTGAGCGCCGCTAGAGTACTACTTGGGGGAGAGGGGGCAACCGCCGCGCGATGAGCACCGTGAGGTCGTCGAGCAGCCGCCGCTCCTCCGTATGCACCTGGACCGCGGCGAACAGGGCCCAGCCCAGCTCGCGTGCCGATCCCCAGCCCGCCGAGTCGGTGGTGCGCTGCACCCCGGCCTCGTCGAACGGCTGTCCCTGCCCATCCTCGGCCTCGGTGACGCCGTCGCTGTACATGACGATCACGTCGCCGGCGTGGAGCATCGTGTGCCCCTCTTTATAGGTCGCCTCCGGGAACATCCCCAGCGCCATGCCGCCGTCGCGGAGCTGCTCGTAATGGCCAGCCACCCGCCGGAGGAGCGGCGGGTTCTGCCCGGCGTTGACGTAGCGCAGGTCGCCGGTGACCGGATCGAGCACGGCGATGAAGAGGGTGATGAAACGCGAGCCGGGCGCGTGCTTGACGATCTGTTTGTTCAGGCGTGAAGCCAGGTCGGCGCCCTGGCAGCCCTCGTCCACGAGCGTCCGCATCATGGCCAGCAGCAGCGCCATGAGCAGCGCCGCCGGGCTGCCCTTGCCGGCCACGTCGCCGAGCGCCAGCAGCACCTTGCCGTCAGGCAGTTGCAGGATGTCGTAGAAGTCGCCGCCGACGGTGTTGGCCGGCCGCGTCATCCCGAACGCCTCGAGCCCCGCCGCCTTGAACGCGCCGCGCGGCAGCATGGCCTGCTGGATCTGGCGGGCGATCTCGAGATCGTTCTTGAGCGAAAGCCGGTCGGCGACTTCGAGGAGCACGAGCAGGTTGAGCAGCAGGAACCCCACGAGCAGCCACAGCGTGCCCGGCGCGAATGCCGGGTGTGGCACGAGCAGGAAGTGCATCTCGCGGTACAGCTCCATCAGGCCGATGAGCGTCGCTACGAGGGAGATGCCGTAGATCAAGCGGCGGGCCGGGGTCAGCCGCAGCGTGAACGCGAGGAACAGCATCCGCGTGGTTCGCACCACGCGGGTGTGCCACGGCAGCTTCTGCAGCTCGTCGAAGTCGATGCCGCGCGAGAAGAAGCGGTAGGCGTCGGGCGCGTCGCGGGTGAACAGGCGGCTGAGATCGGTGGTGCTGAGCCCCTGGGTGTAGGTCTTGAAGAAACGTCCCTTCTCGGATCGGGGCAGCGGCGGAACGCTCATGACGCGCGCGAGACCCCGAGCTCCTCGACGGCGGTGGCGAACGCGTCGAGCGCGAAGCTGAGGTCGTCCCGCGTATGCGTCGCGCTCACGATGGTCCGCACCCTGGCCTTGCCCTGAGGCACGGTGGGGAAGCCGATGCCCTGCGCGAACACTCCGAGCTCGAACAGCCGATCCGACAGCTTCATGGCCAGCGCCGCGTCCCCGACGATGACCGGCGTGATCGGGCTCTCGCTGCGGCCGGTATCGAGGCCGAGGGCGGCGAGCCCGGCCTTGAAGAAGCGCGTGTTGTCCCACAGCCGTTCGATGAGGCCGTTGTCGGATTCGAGCACGTCGAGCGCCGCAAGGCAGGTGGCCGTGACCGATGGCGGATGGGACGTCGAGAAGAGGAACGGGCGCGCCTTGTGGTGCAGGAACTCGATGAGCGACCGCGACCCGGCCACGTAGCCGCCCAGCGCACCGATCGCCTTCGAGAGCGTGCCGACCTGCACGTGCACGCGACCGTGCAGGCCGAAGTGATCGACGGTGCCGCGCCCCTGGCGCCCGAACACACCGCTTGCGTGCGCGTCGTCCACCATCATCAGGCAGCCGAACTCGTCGGCCACGTCGCACAACGCGGGCAGCGCCCCCAGGTCGCCGTCCATGCTGAACACGCCGTCGGTGATGAGGAGTGTCTTCTGCGTCCGCGGGAGCGCTGCCACGACGGCGCGCGCCGCCGCGGCGTCGCCGTGCGGGAATACCTTGATCGTGGCGCGGCTCAGGCGGGCCCCGTCGATGATGCTGGCGTGATTGAGCTCGTCGGACACGATGACGTCGTCGCGGCCGAGGAGCGACGCGACGGTGCCGGCGTTGGCCGTGAAGCCGCTCTGAAACACGACCGCGGCTTCGGTCCGCTTGAAGATGGCGAGCCGGCGCTCGAGCTCCACGTGGAGTGCCATCGTGCCGGCGATCGTCCGTACCGAACCGGTGCCGACGCCGAACGCGCGAGTCGCCTCGAGCGCGCGCTCACGCAGCGCCGGGTGCGTGGTCAGTCCGAGATAGTTGTTCGAGGAGAGGTTGACGACCGACCGGCCGTCTACCGACGCATGGGCCGCCTGCTCGCCGTCGAGCACACGCAGGGGCCGAGACACGCCCTGCCGGCGGAGTTCGGCCAGCGCCTCATCGACGAACGCCAGTGGGGCAGGCGGCATGGCAAGAGGGTCAGTATAAGGGCTCGTCCGAGCCCTGAGGTTCCGGCCGCGGTCTTTCGTCCCAGGGGAAGTAGCCCTGCCGGGTCTATCGCAACGTCAGCAGCACGTCGCTACCGGCGCGAAACACCTCCCGCGCGCCGCGGGCACGCAACTCGTTGGTCAGGCGTGCACCACCCTCGTCCGGGTAGGCCGCTTCGTGGATGAGGACCGCGCTGGCGCCAGACGTTTCGAGGGCGGCCCATGCCTCGTCGGCCGACGCCGTGGTACGGCCGAGCGCGGCGACCAGGCGGCCGTAATGCGCCGGCGTGAAGCCGCTGTAGCCGTTCACGAGCTTCCGCCAGTGGAACGTCGAGTAGTACATCGCGCGCAGGTCGAAGTCGGGCAGGCCGAGCGGCAGTTCGGCGAGCACGGCGCCGGGTGGCTGCTGCGCCACCGCCGCGTACACGGCAGGACTCTCGTCGCGTCCGCGCAGCCGGGGTTCGGGGGCGTTGAAACCGGGCACCGGGGCGGCGCCGTTCACGACGAACGGATCGATCCGGGCCTCGGCCAGGCAGAGGGCCCACGCCAGCGCGAGCACCGCGAGCCCGCGTCGCGTGCCCGAGAGACGCGCCGCGCCGAAGCCGCCGAGCACCGACAACGCCAGCAGGCCGACCATCCAGAACCGCGCCGGCACGCGCACGCCGTCGAAGCCGGGCACCAGCGCATAGAGGAGGTGGTACGGCGCCGCCAGATCCAACGGCAGTCCCATCGACGTGGGCAACGGCCCGAGCGACAGCCACACCGCGGCGAGTGCTGCGAGCAGCCACGCGCTCGGCGGCCGCATGAGCCCGCGGAGCCGCGCGCGCGCACCCGGGTGCAGCGTGAGGCTGCACACGGCGAGCAGCGCGCCGCGCACAAGGAGCTGGGTCGCGTCGCTGGCGCGGAGCTCGATCGCGCCGAGGTCGATCGTGAGCCGCCTGACGGCGAGCACCGCGAGGAACGCGGCCGCGTGCAGGGCCGACAGGATGCCCAGCGCAAGCGATGCCCGTTCCTTCCAGCCGCGGGGCGTCTGGCCGCTGTGCGGGCCGTCCCGGCCTGCGCTGCTCCAGAACGGCACCAGCGCGACGGCCGCGAGCAGCAGGATCGCCACGCCGGGGAAGAGCTGCCCTTCGGGTTTCGGGAACGCCTGCATCGCGTGTCCCCAGATCGGATGGTCGGCAAAGGCCGTGGCGTACGAATACACGTCGGCGGAGTACCGGCTCACCTCGGCCAATGCGCGCGTGGACGGTTGCCCATCGCGAAGCGCGAGATACGGCAGGAAGAACGGCACGGTGCAGGCGAGCACCGCGATCGCCGCCGCTGCGAGGTGGCGCCACACCACAGCGCGTCGCCACAATCCGCGCGCCGTGATTTCGGCCAGCACGTAGGCGGCCGCGAATGGCGAGAAGTAGAGCATGTAGTAGCCGCACGACAGGTTCTGCGCGACCAGGGCCGCCACCGCCCCGGTGAGCGCACGCGGCCGTCCCGAGTCGAAGTAGCGACGGAAGGCGTACAGCGCCAGCGGCATCCAGTGCGACGACAGCACCTGCAGGTGCGACGACTGGGGAAAGCGATACGGTGCGAAGGCAAAGAGCAGTCCGGCGGTGAACCCCGCGACCCGGCTGCCGGTCAGCTCGCGGACGAACAGGAAGGCGCCGAGGCCGGACAGGACGAAAGTGGAGAGATAGAGCAGGTTGTAGCAGAACACCGCGTTGCCGGTGACGGCATAAATCGGGAGCACCTGTACCGATTGGGCGACGAAGTGCTCGGAATAGGCCAGCGTGTTCGGGGCCGGGGCGAAGATGTTGGCGTCGAAGTAGGAACCGGCGCGCGAGACGTCACCGCCGAGGATGGCGAGGAGCTGCGTGCAGTTCCAGGCGAGAGCCCAGATGACGAGTACGGGATCGCCAAGGTCCCAGGCGACGTCGTGGGTCAGGCCGCGCGCCAGCGGCCACGTGGCCCAGAGCGCGATGATCGTGTAGAGAAGCGCCGCGTGTGCGGCGCCGAAGGTGCGGAAGGAGTTTCCCGAGCCTGCGCTCACCGCGGAGATACTACCGGACGCGTAGGGTGGGCCTTCAGGCCCGCCTCACTGGCGCGGCTGAAGCCGCGCCCTACGGAAGGCTGAAGGCGCGCCTTACGGAATTCAGCCCCGGGCGAGGTATTCCGCCGTGAAGGCGCCGATGTCGGTGTAGATCGTCCGCAGGTCGGACGGCTGCGCCAGGAAGACGATGCGGAACGTGCCGGTCTCGGGCGCGACGCCGAACCCCGAACCGTAGACGCACAGAATGCCGGTCTCGCGCAGGAGCGACAGCACGTAGTGCTCGTCGGTGCGCCCCGGCGGGAGTGTGAGCTGCGGCATCGCGTAGAACGCGCCGCGCGGCGCCACGCAGCGCATGCCCGGAATCGCGTTCAGCATCTCGGTGGTCACCCGGGCGCGCTCCGCCAGCGCGGCGCGGAACGCCGGCTGGTGTGACCGATCGCCGAGAAGCGCCGGCGCCACCGCGTGCTGCATCGGTCCGGGGCTGCACAGGCGGCCGTCGGCCATCTTCTTGATGGCCGCGAGCGCGTCGTCGAGCCGGGGCGTCCTGCCGACGACGAGCCACCCGGTGCGCCAGCCGGGCGCGAGGTAGGCCTTCGACAGGCTCGAGAACGAGATGATCGGCGCGTCGGGGTCGAGCGTCGAGAGCAGCGGCACCGGGCCGTCGTACCCCAGCTCTCCATAGACCTCGTCGGCCAGGATGGTCAGGTCGTGGCGCTCGGCGACATCGATGATCGCGCGCCGCACCGAGGTCGGATACACCGCGCCCGTCGGGTTGTTCGGGTCGATCACCACCACCGCCTTGGTCCGTTCCGAGACCAGGCTGCGCAGGTGGTCGATGTCGGGGAGCCAGTCCCGATCCGGATCGGTGCGGTAATAGCGCGGCACCGCGCCGATCTTGGTGAGGACCGCGGTGTACAGCGGATACGTCGGCGAGGGCACCAGCACCTCGTCACCGGGGTCGACCAGCGCGCTCA
>DATMDI010000357.1:0-3194 GCA_035557875.1 Vicinamibacterales bacterium | reverse complement strand
AGCTCCTGCTGCTCCTGACGCTCATGCTCACGAGCAAGGGCGTGGCCGGCGTCCCCCGCGGCGCGCTCGTCATCCTGATGGGGACCGTTGCGTCGTTCGGCCTGCCCGCCGAGCCGGTGTTCATGATCCTCGGCATCGACGCGCTGCTCGACATGCTCCGCACGTCGGTGAACGTACTCGGCAACTGTCTGGCAACAGTGGTGATCGCGCGGTGGGAAGGGGAGTTCAAGGAGCGGCCCGAGGCAACTTAGGGCCGCGTGAAGGCTCAAGGCTCACGGCATGGTTTGGCTCAAGGCCCTGAGCCCTGAGCCCCGAGCCCTGAGCCCCGAGCCCAGAGTCATGAGTCTTCGAGCTACGCGAACGCGTCGGCGGCGCTCTTGAACAGTTCGGGTGCGCGGGTGTCGAGGTCCTGCAGCCACGCTTCCGTGATTCCCAGGCGCACCGCAATCGGGTCGTCGAGCACCGGCAGGTCCGGCATGGCTTTGCAGCCGAAGCCGTAGCGATGGCTCAGGCGGTCGGCCAGATAGCACACCGCGGCCTCGAGCGGATGCGATCTGCACTCGTCGGGCCGATGGTGATAGATGACCGGATCCTCGATGACGGACGGCAGACGCCACTCGCGCAGGACGCGGCCGCCGAACTCGGCATGGCGCGCCTCGATCACGGCCTGCACGGCGTCGTCGGCCGGCGCCTTGCCGCCGCCGCGCACGTAGTCCTTCGACAGCTGCAGCACGAGCAGTTTGCCCATGTCGTGGACGAGGCCGTAGAGAAACGCTTCTTCCTGGTTGACGATCGCCACGCGCGCCACCAACTGGGCCAGGAATGCGGTGCCGATGCCGTGCGCCGCCAGGCCGCGGCCGTGGGCGCCGTAGGTGTTGCCCGACTGGAGCCGCGACGCCATGCAGGTTGCCAGTACCACGTTGCGCACCGAGGCGGTGCCGAGGCGGACCACCGCTTCGCTGATGGTGGTGATTTCCTGCAGCGGCGCGCAGTACGCGGAGTTGGCCAGCCGCAGCATGCGGGCGGCGAGCACCTGATCCCGTGACGTGACGCGCGCCAACTGGGTGACGCTGACGTCGGGATCGAGCGCCAGAATCATGATCTCCGAGGCGTTGGCCGGCAGCGTCAGCGTGCCGGTGGGGCTGGTCTTCACCCAGTCGCACGAGTCCACCCAGCCGCTCCACGTCGGGTGCTGCTGCGCGAGCTTTGGCTTTGCAAGCGTACTACTGGGCACTGACCACCTCCGGCCTCCGATTCCGTCCCGTGCGAAACATGCTGGTATCCTGAGCGGCGCGACTGCCCGCCCGCCCGGAGAGCGGGCCATGGGACGCTGTGCCAGCGCGACACGGCGCCGTCATTCGCCGGTGCGCAGTCGCGCCACTACAGAACGCTAATCGGCCGCCGTCCTCGAGAGGTTTAGTCATGTCCGTGCCCCCGCCCAGCGAGCACTACCTGACGCTCAACCGGCTGGCGACGATTGCACGGCTGGTGGCCGGCGCGGCTCACGAGGTCAACAACGCCCTCCAGGTCATCGGCGGTTCGGCGGAACTCCTCCAGAACCGCAGCGACCTTCCCGAGCCGGTGCAGAGAACACTGACCCGCATCCGGGATCAGGCGAACCGCGCCGCGTCGGCGATGACGGGGGTCGTGGCGCTGTCGCGCACGGCGCCCGACGGCGCGTTTCAGATAGACATCCGCGACATTGCGTCACGCGCGGTGGAGCTGCGGCAGTACGCGATCGGTCGTGCCGACCTGGCGGTGCAGCTGCACCTGCCGCCGACGCCGCAGGTCGTGCAGGGCCAGCCATTGCACCTGCTGCAGGCGGCGCTCAACCTGATTCAGAACGCCGAGCAGGCGCTGGCGCCGCGGCGTACCGGCCTTATCCAGGTCGAAGTGGCCGAGGACGATGACCACGTGCTGTTGCGCGTCACCGACGACGGACCGGGTGTTCCCGCCGCGGAGGCCGACGACATCTTCCAGCCGTTCGTCACCTCGCGGCAGCGTCCCGAGTCCACCGGGCTGGGGCTGCCGGTCGCGCGCGAAATCGCGGTGGCGCATCGCGGGTCGCTCGAGCTCGAACCGGCGGCGCAGGGCGCGTCGTTCCGGCTGCGACTGCCCAAAGCCTCTAGCCTCTAGCCTTTTGCCTCTGGGTACTACCCGGTCCTGCCGGGAACGTTCTTGCTAAAGGCCAGAGGCCAGAGGCCAAAGGTTTTCGTCACGGCCATCAGGCCGCGCCAGCTTCGGCCTGCAGTCGCTGCAGCTTGTCGATGAACGTGGTGCGGCTCAGATTGAGCAGGCGCGCGGCCTGCCGCTTGTTGCCGCCGGTCTTCTCCAGACACCGGAGAATCAGGTCGCGCTCGAGTTGCGAGACGACCGACGTGAAGTTGATGCCCTCGTCGGGAATCGCGACCGGCGGGACCACGGTCAGGGTGGTGCCCTGGCGGATGTCCACCGGCAGGAACTCCGGGCGGATCTCGTTCTCGAAGCCGCTCATGGTCGCGGCGTACTCGATCGCGTTCTCGAACTGCCGCACGTTGCCCGGCCACTCATACGCCATCAGGAGCCGCATCGCCTCCTGCCCGACGGTCTTGGCTGGAAGGTTGTTCTCCTTGCACGACTTCTTCACGAAGTGCTGGGCCAGCAGCGGAATGTCCTCGCGGCGCTGGCGCAGTGCCGGCAGGGTGACCGGGATCACGTTGAGCCGGTAGTACAGGTCCTCCCGGAAGGTCCCGGCCTTCACGAGCGTTTTCAAATCCATGTTGGTGGCGGCGATGATGCGGATGTCCACCTTGACCGGCTTGGCCTCGCCGAGCCGCTCGACCTCGCGCTCCTGCAGCGCGCGCAGCAGCTTCGTCTGAAGCGACAACGACATCGACGCGACCTCGTCGATGAACAGCGTACCGCGATGGGCCAGCTCGAAACGTCCGGGCCGGTTGGCGATCGCCCCGGTGAACGCCCCCTTCACGTGCCCGAACAGTTCGGCCTCGGCGAGCGGCTCCGGAATGGCCGCCGCGTTGAACGCGACGAAGCGCTGGTCGGCGCGCGGGCTGTTGTGGTGAATCGTCCGCGCGATCAGCTCCTTGCCGGTGCCGGTCTCGCCCTGGATCAGCACCGTGCTGTTCATCGGCGCCACCAGTTCCAGCGTGGAGAAGAGCGCCTGGACGCTGTTATGCCGACCGACGATGTTGTCGAAC
>DATMDI010000356.1:0-5695 GCA_035557875.1 Vicinamibacterales bacterium | reverse complement strand
CGGTATCGCATCACCGCAACGATCCCGACTTGATCGCGAAGAAGGCGAAGATCGATCTCCACCAGGCGCAGATGCTCGCCTATCTGCTCGAGAAGCTGCAGGCGACGCCGGACGGCGACGGCACGCTGCTCGATCAGTCGCTGATTCTCTTCGGCGGCGGCATGGGCGACGGCAATCTGCACCGGCACGCCGACCTGCCGTGTCTGATGGCGGGGAAGCTGGGCGGCGCGTTCAAGCCGGGCCGCCACCTCCGCTACCCAGCCGACACGCCGATGGCCAACCTGCTGCTGACCGTGCTCGATGCCGCGGGCGTGCCGATCGAGAAGCTTGGCGACAGCACCGGCCGGCTCCCGCTCGAGCCGCTGTCCACGGCGTAGCCCTCATCAGGGCGGTCTGAAAACCGCCCGTTGCACTCGGTTCTGACGCAAACGTCAGGTTGAGTTCAGGTTCCCGGCCGGGCGGGATCGCGTACCATGGCGTCTGTGACCGGGTTTCGTGTCGCGGGCGCTCTGGTGGCGGCGGTCCTGGCGGTGGCGCCGCTGCTGCCGGCGCAGCACGTACACGAAGCCGAGGAGCAGGGCCACCTCCATCGGACGGTGCACCAGCACTTGTCCCCGCACGCGTTGTTGCCCGAGGCCGGATTCCGGCGACACGTGGAGGACGACGACGAGCCGATCCTGACCCTGTCGGCGGTTTTCACAATCCCCGCGTCGGTGCACGCCGTCAGTGCCCCGCCGGTTGACGCCATTGCGCTCGTCGATGCGCCGCCAGTTTCCTCGTTCCACCGACACGTCCCCTACGTCGAACCGCTGATTCACGGGCCGCCCCGCGCGCCCGCGCCCCTTCGCGGCCCTCCATTCCTTCCCGCCGTCTGACCACGCGGCCCGCCCCGGGCTGCCGTGCAAGTACCCGTCTGTTTCGAAGGAGTTGTATGTCCACACGCACGTGGTGCGTGGCCGCGCTGCTGCTTGTCAGCGCGCCGGCCGCGGGCCAGACCGTCTTGTCGGAGGAAGAGGCGATCGCGCGCCTGTCCCTGGACAGCCCTCGCGCGCGTGCCATTCGCGCGGCGGCGGATGTGGCGCGCGCCGACGCGCTGACCGTGGGACGCTGGCCCAATCCGCGGCTCGCTTTCGATCGCGAGTCGGTGGCCGGCGTCCGGGAAACACTCACGACGGTGCTGCAGCCGCTGCCGATCACCGGCCGTCGCGAGCTCGAGCGCGACGCGGCCCTGGCGCTGGCCGATGCGACGGGACTGCGGGCCGACGACGAGGTGCGGCGCGCACGCGCCGACCTTCGGCACGCGTTTGCGGAACTGGCGGCGACGCAGGTTCGGGAGAGGGAACTGACCCGATCCCGCAACCGGCTCGTGGAGCTGGCGCGGATTCTCGAACTGCGCGAGGCTGCCGGCGACGCGGCGGGCTTCGATCGCCTCCGGGCCGAACGCGAGGTGATCGACGTCGATGCCGACCAGATGATCGCCGCCTCGGATCGCGCGCGGGCGCAGGCACGGCTCGCCAGCTTCTTCGCGGGCAGCACCGATCCCGCCACCCTGGTCGCCGCGGAGGCGGTGCCAGGCGCTCGTGATCTTCCTGGAGCCGACGCGCTCGTTGCTCGCGCCGAACGACAGCGCGGTCAGCTCCAGGCGTTCCAGAAAGACGCCGATGCCGCCAGTCTGTCGATGCGCGCGGCAGACCGGCGCTGGATTCCCGAGCCAGAAGTGCGCGCCGGCACGAAGTGGTCGAACGTCGGGGGCGGCGACATCGGCAGCGTCTTCGGCGTGCAGGCGGTGCTGCCGCTCTTCGACCACGGCCAGCCCGAGCACGCGCTGGCAGAGGCCCGCGCGAGGCAGGCCCAGGCCCGGCTCGAGGCGTTCCGTGCTGTGCTGCGGGCCGACATCGTCGTCGCACGCAGCGCGGCCGTCGAGCGACGCCGCGCTGCCGAGGCCTACCGCGCGGCGGCCTCGAAGAATGCCGGCGAGGTCGAGCGCATCGCGCAGGTCAGCTACGACGCGGGCGAGCGCGGCATCCTCGACCTGCTCGACGCGTTCCGCACCTCGTCGTCTGCACGGGTGCGGCAGGCCTCGCTCGACGCCGCCGCCCGCGACGCGGAAATCGAGCTGGAGTTCGTCAGCGGATGGGAGATTCGGTGATGGGTGCTATGAGACGGACAACGTCATGGACGGCGGTGATGCTGACGATCGGACTGGCGGTTGCGTGCCGCGAGCCGCCCGCCGCACAACCGGTGGAAGTGCCCTCGCTCGACGTCACGAGCTGGACGGACAAGAGCGAGTTGTTCATGGAGCATCCGCCGCTCGTGGCAGGTCAGACGGTCCGGTTTGCGGTGCACCTGACCCGTCTTGCCGATTTCAGCGCCCTGAACGCCGGACGGCCCCATATCGAGATGACGCCGGAGACGGGGGCGGGCCCGACGACCCTGCCGGGTTCGGAACCGTTGCGGCCTGGGGCCTTCAGAGTGGAAGGCAAGCTGCCCATGGCGGGCCGCTATCGGTGGGCCTTGGTGGTTGATGCACCGACGTTGTCGGATCGGCACGACCTCGGAACGACGACGGTGTTCGCAGACGCGTCGGCGGCGGCTGCGGAGGCAGAGAAACAGCCCGGCGACGACCCCGCGGCGATTGCGTATCTCAAAGAGCAGCAGTGGACCAACCCGTTTGCAACGGCGCGTGTGCGCGAGGCAGACATGCGTGCCGCCGTCCGTGTTCCGGGCCGCCTCCAGCCCGTGACCGGCGGCGAAGCCGTGGTGGCTGCGCCTGCGGCGGGGCGCTTCATTGCCGGCACCCTCGTGTCGATTGGGGCCACCGTTCGTGCGGGCCAGGTGCTCGGTGAGCTCGAACCGAGGTTGAGTGCCGGTGACGACCGGGCCACCTTGGCCGCCGAGGTCGCCGAAGCGCAGGCGGCTCTGGCCGCCGCACGCGCGGAGCGTGAGCGGGCAGAACGCCTGCTGGCAGAACGGGCCGTGCCGGCGAGGCGGCTCGAGGATGCCCAGCGCGCCATCGGCGTGGCGGAGGCGCGGGAAAAGGCCGCCGCGGCCCGGCTTGCCCAGCGCGACGAGACGCTGCGGTCCGGTGGCGGAGCCGCGTCCGGCAATGCCTTCGTCCTGAGGGCTCCGATCGCGGGTCGGGTTTCGGAGGTGTCGGCGACGCTCGGCGCTTCGTACGACGAGGGGGCGCCGCTGTTCAGAATCGTCAAGACCGACGAGCTCGAATTGCAGGCGCTGGTACCCGCGGCCGATGTTGCGCTCACTCGGAACGTCGCCGCGGTCGCGCTCGAGGTGCCAGGCCAACCCGACGCCATTCCGCTGCGAATGCACCACATGCACGACTCGGGTGTGATTGATGACGAGACTCACGCCTTGACCGTGCAGTTCGAAGTCGACAATCCCGGGGGCCAACTGCTCGTCGGACAAACCGGTACCGCCATCCTGTATTCGCGAGACCAGGTGCGTCTCCCGGCCGTGCCCAAGGCGGCGGTGCTCATGGAAGCCGGGCGCCCCTACGTCTTCGTGCAGAGCGGCGGCGAGCGATTCGCGCGCCGTTTCGTGGAGGTCGCCGTACGCGACGGAGAGCTCGTCGGCCTCAAGAGCGGCGTGGCGCTCGGCGATCGCGTGGTCACCAAGGGCGCGTACGACATTCAGCTGGCGTCCGCGGCCAAGGGACTTCCGGCCGAAGGTCACGTCCATTGAGGGCGAGATGAAACGCATCATTCAGTGGTCCATCGACCATCACTGGCTTGTCATCGGACTCTCGCTCCTGCTCTTTGCGGGCGGGGCATGGACGGCGCGGCAGATGCCGATCGACGTCTTTCCCGACCTGACCGCGCCAACCGTCACCATCCTCGCCGAAGGCCACGGCATGGCACCGGAGGAGATGGAATCGCTGGTGACGTTTCCCCTGGAGAGCGCCATCAACGGGGCGTCCGGCGTCCGTCGCGTCCGCTCCGCCACGGCCGTCGGAATCGCCGTGGTCTGGGTGGAGTTCGACTGGGGCACCGACATCTTCATGGCGCGGCAGCTGGTCTCGGAAAAGCTGTCGCTGGTGAGTGGAACGCTGCCACCCCAGGTCGAGCGCCCGGTCCTTGCCCCTGTGTCGTCCATCATGGGCGAGATCCTGTTCTTCGCGATTTCCTCCGAGAAGGACGATCCGCTCACTCTCCGCACGCTGGCCGACACCACCGTGCGCCGCCGGCTGTTGGCAATCCCTGGCGTCTCGCAGGTGACCCCGATAGGCGGGGCCGAGCGCCAGTTCCAGGTCGTCGCGCACCCGGAGCGCCTGCGGGCGAACGACGTGTCCTTGACCGCCCTCCTCGATGCGGTGAGGGACGCGAGCCAGAACACATCCGCCGGCATTTACACCGAGGGGTCGCAGGAGTACGTGCTCGAAGCGATCGGCCGGGTGCGCAGCGCCGAGGAGATTGGCGACACCGTCGTGGCCATGCAAGGCACCCGGCCCGTGATGGTGCGTGACGTTGCCGAGGTCCGTGAAGGCGGAGCCTTCAAGCGAGGTGAAGGCTCTCGCAGCGGTAAGCCGGCGGTCATCGTCGGAGTGCAGAAGCAGCCGGGAGCCAACACGATCGAGGTGACCGCGCGTCTCGATCAGGCGCTCGATACACTTCAGCAGGAACTCCCGCCGGGGATGACCATCGACCGCCGGATCTTCCGGCAGTCGGACTTCATCGAAATCGCCGTCGATAACGTCGTCGCGGCGCTGCGCGACGGCGGCATTCTCGTCATCGTCGTCGTCCTGTTGTTTCTCGCCAACCTCCGCGCCGCGGCCATCACGCTGACGGCGATGCCCCTGTCGCTGGCGGCGGCCGTTCTCGCGCTGCGGGCGTTCGGGGTCGGGATCAACACCATGACCCTCGGAGGTATGGCGATTGCCATCGGCGCCTTGGTGGACGACGCCATCATCGACGTCGAGAACGTGGTCCGCCGTCTTCGTGAAAATCACGCGAGGCCGCCGGCCGACCGGCTCCCGGCCTCGGTCATCGTCCGCGACGCCACGCTCGAGATCCGATCCTCGATTGTGTTTGCGACCGTGATCATCGTGCTGGTGTTCCTGCCGGTGTTCGGTCTGGCGGGCATCGAAGGCCGGCTGCTGTCGCCGCTGGCGTTCGCCTATATCGTCGCCCTGCTTGCATCGCTCGTGGTCGCGATGTTCGTGACGCCGGCGCTCTGCTTCGCCTTTCTTCCCAATGCGCCGTCAATCGAGCGCGGTCATGACGGCTGGCTGACGCGCCACCTCAAGAGCGGGTTTGGTCGCATGCTTCCGCCAGTCCTCAACCATCCGGCCACCGTCCTCGGGGTGGCGCTGCTGTTGGTGGCTGCCGCGGCGTTCGCGCTGACGCGCACCGGCAGCGCGTTCCTGCCCGAATTCCACGAGGGGAGCCTCACGGTGCAGGCCAATACCCTGCCTGGCACGTCGTTGGCGAAATCGGATGAAATCGGCCGCCGCGTCGAGCAGATCCTGCTCGCGCAACCCGAAGTCATCGCGACGGCCCGGCGCACCGGCCGCGCCGAGTACGACGAGCATGTGCAGGGCGTGGAGGCGGCGGAGATCGATGTCGGCCTGCGAGAGACGACGCGCCAACGTGACGATCTGCTCGTCGAACTGCGGCGCCAGTTTTCGACGCTGCCCGGAACCAACGTCACGATCGGCCAGCCGATCTCGCACCGGATC
>DATMDI010000355.1:0-2416 GCA_035557875.1 Vicinamibacterales bacterium | reverse complement strand
TTACCTTGCGGAGGCGTGGAGCGCACCGGCGGATACGGACTATGCTGAAATTACAGCTCGGCTAGTCAACCGGTTTCTCTCCGAACCGCAGTCGCATCGCTGATACCGGGGGGAGGAAGCCGACGTGCTCGTGGCCGAGGTCGGGGGCTGGAATAACCCGGAGTGAATCCGGTCACGATCAAGCTCGACGCTGCAAATCCATCGTCTCACTGCCTCGCTTCCGCCATCGGTCGCGGCGCACGAAGGGTGAAGTTCGACGGAATGTGATTCCGGACCGCGGCGAGCGCCGCGAAGACGATGGTGAGCGTCACCGCGAGCAACGCGAACAGCTGCGACGGACCGAACTCGAGCGCCCACGCACCCGCGTACGGCGAGCCGATGCCGCCCACCCGGCCGACCGCGACCGCCGTGCCGACGCCGGTGGCGCGAATCGCCGCCGGATACACATGCGTCGCCAGGCCGTACATCAATGTCTGCACCGCGTTGATGAGGCCGCCCGTCCACGCGAGCATGGCGAGCAGGACGACCGTGGACTGCTGGCCGATGGGGACTCCGGCCAGGAGCAGGCAGCCCCCGATGGCGCCGGCCGTCATCGCGAGCATCGTGACGCGCGACCCGAGGCGGGCGCAGACCATCGCGCCTGCGATGGCGCCGACGACCCCGCCGAGGTTGAACGCGGTGAGTCCGTAGTTCGCCGTCGCCACGTCGAATCCGACGCTCGTGAGTAGCGAGGGTACCCAGTTGACGCCGACGTACGCGGAGAGCAAGCAGAAGAAGAACGCCGCGCTGAGCGCCAGCGTGTCGCGGCGCAGGTCCGGCGCGAAGAGGGACACGACCGACGCGCGCGCCACCGCCCGTTCGCGCGAGTCGACGAACGTGGCGTCCGGCGGCACGTCGTGGCCCAGGCGCCGCAGGAGGGCGGCAAGCTCCGGCCACCGTGCCCGGTCGCGGGCGAGATACCGTGGCGACTCCGGGAGCACCTTCCAGAGGAGCGCGGCGAGGACGAGCGGCAGCGTGCCGCCGACGAAGAAGAGGGCGCGCCAGCCGTACGTGGGAAGGATCACCGCGCCGGTGAACCCCGCCAGTGTCCCGCCGAGCGGAATGCAGACGACCGTCAGCGTGACGGCGAACGCCCGCCGGCGGAGCGGCACGTACTCCGACGCCAGCGCCGCGGCGTTCGGCATCGCTCCGCCGAGGCCGAGCCCGGCGGCGAACCGCAGCGCGGTGAGCGTCGTGACGTCGCTGACAGCGGCCATGAGGAGTGTCAGCAGCCCGAACCAGATGACGCTGCCGAGCAGCGCCATCCGGCGCCCAAACCGGTCGCCGACGTAGCCACCGATGAACCCGCCGATCATCATGCCGAAAAGCGCGGCCGCCAGCACCGTGGCAAACGCCGGGCGCGGAAGCGCCCACTCGCGCATCATCGACGGAATCGCCGCACCGAGGAGCTGGTTGTCGAGTCCGTCGAAGATGATCGTCAGCGCGGTGCCGGCGACGAGTAGCTTCTGATACCCGCTCCAGCCCCCTTCGTCGAGGAGCGCGCCGACGTCGGCGGTCGTGTCTCTCATATGGCTCCCCCTGTGGCTTCGCTGCGGCGGATTCTACGCTATGCTTCGCGCACACGGGTAGCTCAACACGGTTTACGATCGGCACACTGGTCGACGTCCGCAATGAGCCTTCGAGGGACAGAGCCTATGCACGCGATCAACCCGCCATTCCGCGCTGACCACGTGGGGAGCCTGCTGCGGCCCCCGCAGCTCAAGGAGGCGCGCCGGCGCGCCCAGCTGGGCGCGAGTCCGCCAGAGGAGCTGCGCGCTGCCGAGGACGAGGCGATCCGGGAGGTCGTACGTCGTCAGGAGGCAGTAGGACTACAGAGCATCACCGACGGCGAGTTCCGCCGTGAGTTCTTCCACCTCGACTTCCTCCAGCGGCTGCAGGGCGTGACGACGTCGGCCGGCGTGGGCGTGAAGTTTCACACGCAGCAGGGAGACATCGACTTTGCCCCGCCGCGCGTGACGGTCACCGGCAAGCTGCGGCACGTGCAGGATATCCAGACCGCCGACTTCCGATTCCTGAAGTCGGTCACCACCGGGACGCCGAAGGTCTGCATCCCGTCGCCGACGATGGTGCACTTCCGCGGCGGCCGCAAGGGGATCGACATCACGGCGTACCCCGATCTGGAGGAGTTCTTCGAGGATCTGGCACAGGTGTACCGGGAGGAGGTGTCATCCCTCTACGCTGTCGGATGCCGGTACATCCAGTTCGACGACACGAACCTCGCCTACCTCTGCGACGCTCGGCAGCGGGCCCAGGCGCAGGAGCGGGGCGACGATCCGAACGCGCTCCCGCACGCGTACGCGGCCCTCATCAACGCCGTCATCGACGGGCGGCCGAAGGACCTGACGGTGGCCGTGCA
>DATMDI010000354.1:0-4799 GCA_035557875.1 Vicinamibacterales bacterium | reverse complement strand
CCGAGTACGAGATCTGGTGGACGTTCGGGTGGCCCTATGACACCAGCGCGGCGATGGCCCGCATCGTCTTCGCCGGGCTCTACGACAAGTGGCCGTCGCTGAAGATCATCGCGCACCACATGGGCGCGATGGTGCCGTACTTCGCGGGCCGGGTCGGACCGGGCTGGGATCAGCTCGGCGCGCGCACATCCGATCGCGATCTGTCGCAGGTCTTGAAAGGACTGCAGAAGCGGCCGCTCGACTACTTCAAGATGTTCTATGCCGACACCGCGCTGTTCGGCGCCTTCGACGCCACGGTGTGCGGGCTCAACTTCTACGGCGTGCCGAACGTGCTGTTCGCGTCGGATGCGCCGTTCGATCCCGAGAAGGGGCCGATGTACATCCGCGAGACCATTGCGATCGTCGAGCGGCTGCCGATCTCGGAGGGGGAGCGCGAGCAGATCTTCTGGAAGAACGCGGCGGCGCTGATGAAGCTGAGCTGAAAGTCCCACGGCTCACTTGAATCAGGAGAGCCGTGCAATGGGCTCAGGGCTCAGGGCTCAAGGCTCAAGGCTCATGCTTGAGGGCCGCCTGAAGGCGGCCCCCACGGCTGACATTGCGACCCGTGGGCAGCCAGAGGTTCTGTCGGGCCGACTATCACCGCCGCGAGCGCCAGCGACAGATGAAAAACGACGAGGCGCGGCCTTCCCCGGCGGCCGCGCGCGAGGAGTTTTTCCGCGGCGTGTGATCGGAGGCTCCGACAGAAGCCTCTGGCTGCCCGCGGGTCGGAACGCGCGAGCCACACATGTGAGGCCTGGGTGAGGCTCAGCGCGCCAGCGCCAGCCTGAAAGCCGCCATCTCCTCGCCGTTGCGCACGAGCAGCACATCGCCGACGAGCACCGGGTGATTCCAGGTCTTGCCTTCGAGGGCCGGGGCGCGCGCGACCTCGGTAAACTTGTCCGGCGTGGCGCTGACCAGCGCGAGGCCGCCTTCCTCCGAGAGCACCAGCAGGAGATCCTGATCGGGCAGGAGCACGAGCTGCCCCGCGCCATAACGCCCGCCCTTCCATTTTCTCGTGCCGTCGGCGAGGTCGATGCTCGACAGGATGGAGCCGTCGAATCCGAAGGCGTAGCCGTTGTGCACGACGTAGTCGTTGAAGTACGGCTTGAGCCCGTTCGACGTCCACCGCTCCTGCACGGTCCACATGCCCGCTTCGCGGCGCACGGCCAGCCGGCGTACGCCGCTCCCGCCTGTCCCGGCCAGGCCGCTCACCAGGATGTCGCCATCGGGAGTGACCGCCGGCTGCACGATCCCGCCGCCCTCCCAGGTGTGCTCCCACAACATCGTGCCGTCTGACGGTGAGACGCTGAACACTCCGGGTGGCGCCAGCAGGAGCACCTGCTCCACGCCGTCGAGGGTCACCAGGTGCGGCGAGCTGTAGCTGGAGCCGTGAGGCGATCCCAGCCAGCGGGGTTTGCCGGTGGCGCTGTCGTAGCCGGCGAGCGTGCCCGCCGTCGCCACCACCACCACGTCGCCGACGAGGAGGGGTGAGCTCGAGAAACCCCAGACCGGCGTGTCCTCTTTCGTGTCGGCGGCGGCGTTCCGCGACCAGCGGACGGCGCCGGTGCGCGCGTCGAGCGCATTCAGCACCCCGGTGGCGCCAAACGCGTAGACGAGGCCGTTGCCGAGCGTCGGCGTACCGCGCGGACCTGCACCACCGTTCGACTCGTAGAAGCGCGCGGCGTCGCGATGCCGCCACACCGGCTCGCCGGTGCTCAGCCGATAGCACGCGACGATCTCGTCGCCGCCACGCTGTTCCTGCGTGTAGATGAAATCGCCGTCGACGGCAAACGACGACCAGCCCGGGCCAATCCGCCGGCGCCACAGTTCGGCCGGCGGAGAGGCGGACCAGTCGCTGACGATCCTCACGCCCGGGACCGCGCCGTTGCGAGCGGGTCCACGGAACCCGGGCCACTCGGCTGGCTTTCGCGGCGGGACCGCCGCCTCCGTGGCCGCGGTGAGCGCCGGGACGGCGGTTTCGGGTGCGGTTTCGACCGGGGCGACGGGTTCGGCAATCGGCTCGGGTCGTGCGGGCGGTGCGATCGGGTCGTCCTTCACCTCCGCGAGCAGACGCTCTTCCGCCGTGGGCGTCCACCGCCACCGCAGCTGGAGCATCGCTGCGCCGCCGATGCCATCGGTCCGCAGCAGCGCGACCGAGGTGCTGCCGGCGAGGATGGCCACCGCCATGGCGGCGCGACGCGCGGGGGTCGAGAGATGGCGGGTGCCGGCGGCCCAGGCGACCAGCAGGAGGCTGATCGGCAGCATCGACAGGATGTACTGGAGGCCGCCCTGCGCCCCCCCGGCGATGGATGCGTGGATGAAGGGGCGAATCGCCGCCACCGCGACCGCCATCAGGACCAGCGCGCCGGCGCGTTCGAGCCACGGGGCACGGCTGAAGAACAGCCACCAGAGGATGACGGCGAACACGCCAACGCCGGTGCCGACCAGGCCGTAATCAGCGGCAACCGGCAGCGTTATCGTGACCAGGAGGCCGGCGATGACGACCGCGGCGGCGGCGATGCCTGGCCAGAGTCTTAGGACCCTCAGCGGACGTTGCATGGCGGTGGATACGACTCAACCAAAATACCGGTTCCGCACCGGTTGCGGTCAGCGCTGCCGGCGCCAGAGCAGCGCGGCGAAGCCCGGCAGGAAAGCGACCGTCCACGACGCGAAGTGGACGGCGTAGTCCCAGCCCGCAGGGTTGAACGGGAACCACATCCCCGAGACGGCGTAGAACGCGGCGCCTGAGGCCAGCGCCGCGATGACGCCACGCGCCATGGCATCCTTCGCCATGATGGCGCCGGAGCCGCCGTGTTGGCGCGTGAAGGCGCGCACGGTCAGCCAGGGGTTGATGAACCCCAAGGCGATCCAGACGAGCACCCACGACACGAACATCGCGGAGTAGCCCATGACGGGCCTGAGCAGGTAGAAGCTTCCGGCTGCCGCGGCACCGGCGATGACGCCGGCGATCCCTCCCAGGAGCGGCGCGCCGGTGCGTCCGCCGAGAAACAGCCCGATGGCGAGGAAGATCGCCATCCCATGCAACACGCCGTACAGCATCAGATGGCGGACGCGCCAGTTGGCCCAGACGAAGTCGCCCAGCGTACTCAGCGCGGCGAGCAGCACCGCGCCGGCAAGTGCCGAAACCAACGTTCTTCGTGCCAGTGACTCAGTCATCCCGCCCCTCGAGCGTCAGTCCGGCAGTTCCTGCTCCTTCGGCTCCGGTAGCCAGAAGCTCGCGACGACGCCGATGACGTAGGCCGTGGTGCCGACGATCGCCGCGGCGTAGGCCAGCTTGATCGGAACCCCCGCCCCGGGCATCGAGGGGACGAGCGCGGTCGTGATGTAGGCGGCGTAAGTGCCGATCATCCGCCCGCCGACGTTGGCGGCGAAGCTCTCGCCGGTTCCGCGCAGGTGCGTCGGGTAGACGCGCGGCAGGTAGTTTCCCCAGAAGCTCATTTGCGCGATCGTGGTGAGCCCCACGACCAGGATCCCGAACTGCGCCCATGCCAGCCCCTGGGTCGGCACCAGGAGGAACACCGCTGGCAGCAGCACCAGCCCTGGGATCTGGAACACCCAGATCAGGCGGCGGCGGCTGATGATCACGGCGGCCAGCGCGGCGAGCAGCACGCGGCCGGCGAGGCCGCCTCCCTCCTGGAACCAGTTGACGATGGTAATGGTCTGCTCGCGCGCGACGTTTTCCATCGCGCTCACTTCAGGCAGGCCGGGGACGATCCGCGGCATCTGCTGGATGGCGCCGAAGGCGGTGGCGTAGACGGCGGCCATCATGATGGTGGTGACGATCGTCGTGCGGCGCAGGGCCGGCGTGAACAGCGCCGCGAAACTCGGGCGCCGCAGCGTGCCCGCACGCTTCTTCGCGATCCAGGCGGGTGATTCCGGCAGGAACGGCCGGATGAGCATCAGCGGTATGGCGGGCAGGACCCCGGAGATCAGCGTGTAGCGCCAGGCCGAATGCCCGCCATGGATTTCCGGGAACGATCCCGCGTAGGTGACGGAGATGTAGTAGGCGGCGCCTACCAGCACGCCCCCGAGCGAACCGAAGGCCTGCGTGTAGCCGATCACCTTCTCGCGCTGTTTCGGGTCGTCGAACAGCTCCGCCAGCCACGCGACGGCGGCGACGAACTCCACGCAGACGCCGACGAAGGTGGCGCAGCGCCAGAACAGGAACTCGGGGACCGACGTGCTGAACGCCGCGAAGAACGCCGACCCCCCGTAGAGCAGGATGCTGTAGGTGAGGATGCGGCGGCGTCCCAGCAGGTCCGTCAGGTAGCCGCCGAGCAGGCCGAACACGCCGCCGCAGAGCGCCGGCACGTACTGCATCGTCCCCACCCAGGCGTTGACCGCCAGGCTGTTGGGAGCCACGCCCAGCAGCTCCGCCAGCGCCGGGCGCACGATGAGCGGCAGCATCAGCAGCTCGTAGGTGTCGAAGGCGAAGCCGAGCGCGGCGACCCCTACGATCACCCACTTGACGGTCGTCATCCGCGATGGTTCGGTCACGAAAGCCTCATTGTGCGAAGTACCTGGCCAGCGTCGTCGGGCCGGGCCTGGCGACGGGCGTGAGCGCGGACACGACGACCATCATGAGCGCCGACACGACGGTCATCGGTACGACCGGCAGGAAACCGGCGACCATCATACCCGCGGCTGCTCGGGTGATGACCGGTGTGCCGCCCGGACTCCACACCGGAATCTCGGTGCCGGCGGGCGGCGCCGGAATCGTCGTCTGCACCGCCGCGACG
>DATMDI010000353.1:0-2111 GCA_035557875.1 Vicinamibacterales bacterium | reverse complement strand
AGCGCGCGCCGCCGATCCGCAATACCCCTGCTGCACGTTCCGGGGCAGTGTCGTGGCGCTCCGGATCAGCGACGGCCACCAGCTGTGGAAGACCTACCTGGTCGAGCCCGCCCGCGAGCGCGGCACGACCACGACGGGCGTGGCGCCGTTCGGCCCGTCCGGCGTGGGTGTGTGGTCCACGCCCACGGTGGACGCCAAGCGCGGCCGACTGTATGCGGCCACCGCCGACAATTACTCGGTGCCGGCCACATCCCTGAGCGACGCCGTGGTCGCCCTGGATCTGAAGACGGGAGCCATCGCCTGGTCGAAGCAGTTCACCGCCGGTGACGTGTTCAGCGGCGCGTGCCCGTCGAAGGCGGCCAGCTGCCCCGACGGGCCGGGGCCCGACTACGATTTCGCCGCGTCGGTCATCCTGACCACCCGTGCCGGCAGCGACGTGCTCCTGGCGGGACAGAAGTCCGGCATCGTTCACGCCCTCGACCCCGACAAGCAGGGCGCCGTGCTGTGGCAGACGCGGGTCGGCAAGGGCGGCACCAGCGGCGGCGTGCAGTGGGGCATGGCGGCTGACGGCGAGCAGGTCTACGCCGCGACGTCCGACATGGACCGTAAGTTCCAGAATCGTCCGCTCGACCCGCAGCGCTTCGTCGTCGACCGCAGCGCAGGCGGTGGCGTCACCGCGCTCAGGATTGCCGACGGCACCAAGGCCTGGTCGGCGGCGCCCATTCCTTGCACCGCCGACGCGCCACCCGGCTGCAATCCGTCGAACTCGGCGGCGGTGACGGCCATCCCCGGCGTCGCGTTTGCCTCCTCCAATGACGGCCACGTGCGTGCCTACGCCACCTCCGACGGCAAGGTGCTGTGGGATTTCAACACCATGCGCGAGTTCGAGACCGTCAACAGCGTGAAGGCACGTGGCGGCTCGGTCGACGGCCCTGGCGCCGTCGTCGCCGGGGGCATGGTGTTCGTCAACTCAGGTTACTCGCGCAACGGCGGCGTTCCCGGCAACGTGCTGCTCGCCTTCGCGCCCTAGCAGCCCTACGCTACCGCCCGCCTCGCACGTGGGCCCGGGTCTTTAGACCCGGGCGACCGCCCGTTCAGCCAGAGCGCACAGACCATTCACCAGCCGCATCTGCTCCACCGTTCGGCACCGCGCCTCCAGCAGGCGCGGGCTGCACACGAGCACCGCCATCGCCTTGGCTCGCGAGATCGCGACGTTCAGACGGTTGCGGCTGAACAGGAACTCGAGCCCGCGAGGAATATCGTCGCCGCTGCTGCTCGCCATCGAGAAGAAGACGACCGGCGCTTCGCGCCCCTGGAACTTGTCCACCGTCCCGACCTCGACGCCGGCGGGCAGCGACTGCAGCAGGCAGCGCACGTGCATGTTGTAGGGGGCGACGACGAGAATGTCGGCGGGCGTGAGTGGCCGGCGAGCGCCGTTCCGATCCGTGAACGTGCCCGTCGCCAGCAGCCGCCGGATCTCGTCCGAGATGGCGCCGGCTTCCTCGATCGACTGCTGCGCGTTACCCACATGCGGCACCGGCAGATAGCGCACGCCGGTTCCGGAAAGCCCAGCCGACGTGATCGTCTGCCGGGCGCAGTCGGCCTGCGATTGCAGACGGCCATCGTAGGCCAGCGTGGAAATGAACTCGCACAGGTCGGGATGCATCCGCCAGGTCTGCTCGAGGAACAGGCCTCGATCCGGCGGCACCGTGTCGTGCCCTTCGAGCAGGTGCTCGAGCACCGACACACCCACGCCGCCGGGATGAATCCCCTGAGTGACGTGCGGCAACTGCTGCGGATCGCCCAGCACCACCAGGTTGCGGGCGCACGGACTCATCGCCACCGCGTCCGCCAGCGACACCTGGCCCGCTTCGTCGATGAACAGATAGTCGAACTGCCCCTGCATCTCGTCCCGGGCGAACAGCCACGACGTGCCGGCGACAATCTGCGCGTCGGACTCTTCGCACGCCTGGTTACTGGCCGTCGTCTCGAATCCCTTGCCGTGGTACTCCGACTCGCCGCCGCCTGACCCCTTCTTCAACCCCGTGATGGCGACACCGGCTTCGGCCGCCGCAGCGACGACCTCGTCGAGCAGGTTGTGGATCGCCTTG
>DATMDI010000352.1:0-5339 GCA_035557875.1 Vicinamibacterales bacterium | reverse complement strand
CGCCATGATCACGGCGTAGCCCGGCGTCAGCCAAGAGTTGTCGTTGCGAAACGAGCCCACGGCGTTCTCGGCGGCCGTCCGGGTGCGCTCGTCGCGCCGCACTTTCTCGGCGAACTCCGCGTCGGTGAGCTCGGCCTTGGTTCCCAGCGCCGGCGGCCGCTGCAGCGGGATGCCGAAGGCCGAATCCCCGGACCAGGTTGCCTGCAAGTCGGGATCACCCCACGGCGTCCTGGGCGGCGAATACGGCTGCGCCGACGCGCCCGATGAGACCAGCACGACCAGCCCCCACCCGAGCCCACTCCGGAGCCAGCACGAGAGGAAATGGCGCATGTCCTCGTTCTCCGCGCCAGAGTCTACAAGAGGTCACGGTCTGGGCGCACACGCCCACCCGTTTGGGCGTGAGCGCACACTGCACACAACCGCACAAGGCGACGGCCGAGCGAAAACCTCTGTCCGTTCTGGGGCTTATCCCCGCAGTCGGTCGGTGCCACATCCGGTACAGGTCATGCTACGACACGGCCGGCACGGGCGCGTCTGTGCGGGGCGGGACAACCCAGGACAAGGACAGAGCTTCGACATGAACCAGACCGGCCCGGTGCGTGGCCACATTCTCGCCGTTGACGATCAGCAGCCCAACCTGACCCTGGTGACGCAGATGCTCGAGGCCGAAGGCCACGTGGTGCGCACCGCCGGCACCGGGCTCTCCGCGCTCCAGGCAATCGACCGCCAGCTGCCCGATCTCATCCTCCTCGACGTCGGCCTGCCCGACATCAACGGCTTCGAGGTGTGCCGGCGCCTGAAGCAGAACCTGCTCACGCGTCTCATCCCGGTGGTGATGGTCACCGGCATGAACTCGCGCGAGCACCGGATCGAAGGCATCAACGCGGGGGCCGACGACTTTCTCGGCAAGCCGTTCGACTCCGGCGAACTCCGCGCCCGCGTCGGCTCCCTGCTGCGGCTGAAACGCTATACCGACGACCTCGAATCGGCCGAATCGGTCATCCTCAGCCTCGCCCTCACGGTGGAAGCGCGCGATCCCTACACGGACGGCCACTGCCAGCGGCTGGCGGAATACGCCAGCGCGCTCGGCCGCGCCCTGGGCCTGTCGAACGAGGAGGTGAGCGCCCTTCATCGAGGCGGCTACCTGCACGATGTGGGCAAGATCGGGATCGCCGACGCGATTCTGCAGAAGCCCACAACGCTCACCGCTGCCGAGTACGCCGCCATGAAGGCGCACACCGTGATCGGCGATCGACTGTGCGGCAACCTGCGCTCGCTCGCCCTGGTCCGGCCCATCGTCCGGCACCATCACGAGCTGCTCAACGGCGCCGGCTATCCGGATGGCCTCGTCGGCGACCAGATTCCGCTGCTGGCGCAGATTGTCGGTGTGGTGGACGCCTATGACGCCATGACGACATCCCGGCCCTACCGTTCTGCGCTCTCGGTCGCAGCCGCGTTCGAAGAATTGCGGCGTGACGTCGCCCGGGGCTGGCGCCGCCCGGACCTCGTCGAGGGGTTCATCGGGATACGGACCCAGGCCACTGGTCGCACGGAGGCTCCGGCTGCCGTCGTTCCCCGCCCCCGCATGCTGAAGGCGCTGCCCTCTCCAAACCCCTGGAGCCAGCGTCGCGTGTCGTAGCCTTCGGAGCACACGCCGCTAATTGCACGCATCAGCCAGCTTCTCGACCTTTCACACTTTCCGTATGTGCAGGCTGCGCCGGGGCGAAACCCGGTGCGAATCCGCCGATTTCATCGACTAACATTCAACGCCTGTGGCGTTTTCCTCCGCGCAGCGACCGGCGCTTCTCGTCGTCGATGACGAACGGGCCATCCGTGAACTCGTCGGGGCGGTCGGTGAGCGGGCCGGATTTCAAGTGACGCTGTGCGGGGACGGGACAGAGGCGCTCACCGAACTGCGTCATCGTCATCACAACGTCGCCGCTGTCGATCTGTGCATGCCGGGCGCCGGCGGTCTCGACGTGCTGCGCGCTATCCGCTCAGCCGACCTCGACTGCCAGGTCATCCTCATGAGCGGAGGCGCCACGATCGACAACGCGGTCGAAGCCATCAAGCTCGGCGCCGTGGACTTCCTGACCAAGCCGCTGGATTTCGAGCGCTTCATGCAGCTGCTGTCCACGATTCGGGACGACATCGGTCGTCGCGAGCTGCTGCTCAAGGCCGAAAGCCGCGCCGCCCAGAGCGCCGAGTTCTGCGGCATGATCGGCCGCGGCCTCGCCTCGCAGCAGCTGTTCGACCTCATCCGCCGGCTGGCACCCCACGTCCGCACCGCGCTCATCACCGGCGAGACCGGCAGTGGCAAGGAGCTGGTCGCCCGCGCGTTGTACCGCACCGGACCGCGCCGCCAGCAGCCGTTCGTGGTCGTCAACTGTTCGGCCGTCGTCGAGGCTCTGTTCGAGAGCGAGCTCTTCGGACACGTCAAGGGCTCCTACACCGGCGCCACCGAAACCACCCCCGGGCTGTTCGAGATCGCCGACGGCGGTACGATCTTCCTCGACGAGGTCGGTGAGCTGCCGCTCAGCGTCCAGTCCAAGCTGCTGCGCGTCCTCGAAACCGGCGAAGTCCAGCGCGTCGGCGCCACCGCGCCGCGCCGGGTGGACGTGCACGTGCTGGCCGCGACCAACCGCGATCTGCTGACCGAGGTCGCCGCCAAGCGGTTCCGCAGCGACCTGTATTACCGCATCAACGTGGTGGAGCTGACCGTGCCGCCGCTGCGCGAGCGGCGCGAAGACATCCCCTACCTCGTGGCGGCGTTCGTGCGCGAAGCCGCCGGCCGCCTGCGCAAACCGCTCCTCGGCCTGACACCCGCGGCTGAACACCAGCTCATGGGCCGCGCCTGGGAAGGCAACGTCCGCGAACTGCGCAACATGATCGAACGCGCGTGCATCCTGGCCGATGGCGGCTGGGTGACCGAGCGCGAGCTGAAACAGAGCACGCCGCGCACGTCCCCTGCGCGAGCGGGTGTGCCCCTGGCTGGCGCGTCGGTTGCGTTCGCCGAGATCGACGACGTCAGCCTGTCGACGCGCGAACGGGATCACATCCGCCACGTGCTCGAACGGTCCGGTGGCAACAAGATGGCGGCGGCCCGCATGCTCGGTCTGGACCGGCGCACCTTGTACCGTCGTCTGGATCGCTATGGATTGGGATCCATCACCCGGCGCAGCCCCAGGGGCGGCTCCGGAGTTTGAGGCGGAATCCTGGATCGCGAGCGCCAGACCCCGACCCCAGGCCCGCGCCCGCCCGTCGCGCCCACGGAACGACTGTTTCGTGCCGTGGTCGAGTCGTCGCCGCACGGCGTCATCATGGTGGATCGTCACGGCGTCATGGTGCTGGTGAACCGCGAGACCGAGCGGCTCTTCGGATATCACCGGGACGAGCTGCTCGGCCAGTCGATCGAGATGCTGGTGCCGGCACAGTTGCGCCCGCGCCATCCCGACCTGCGCGCCACCTTTCACGGCAACCCCCAGGCGCGTCCGATGGGCGCCGGGCGCGATCTGTTTGGACGCCGCAACGGCGGCGGCGAGATTCCGGTGGAGATCGGTCTCACCCCGGTGGACACCGACGAGGGGCCGTTCGTGCTCGCCACGGTCGTGGACATCGGCCCGCGCAAGCAGGCCGAAGAGGAGTTGCGGCGCTCGAACGAAGAGCTCGAGCGCTTCGCCTACGTGGCCTCCCACGACCTGCAGGAGCCGCTGCGCACCGTCGCGAGCTACGTGCAGCTGCTCTCCCGGCGCTATCGCGACCAGCTCGACTCCGACGCGATGGACTTCATCGACTTCGCGGTCGGAGGCGTCCGGCGCATGCAGCACTTGATCGAGGATCTGCTCGCGTTCTCGCGCGTCGGCACGCGCGGGGCGCCGCTCGTGCCGACGGAGCTGCCCTTGGTGCTCCGCGACGCGCTCGACAGCCTGCATGCGGCGGTCGAAGAATCGGGCGCCCAGGTCACATTCGATGCGATGCCCACGGTGATGGCTGACGCGGGCCAGATCGAGCAGCTGATGACCAACCTGATCGGCAACGCGCTCAAATTCCGCGGCAGCGAGCCGCCGCGCGTCCACGTCGCCGCCGAGCGCGCCGGACGGATGTGGTCGATCAGCGTGAGCGACAACGGCATCGGCATCGCCCCGGATTACTTCGAGCGCATCTTCGTCATCTTCCAACGGCTCCATTCGCGGGAGGAGTACGACGGCACTGGCGTCGGCCTCGCCATCTGCAAGAAGATCGTCGAGCGACACGGCGGCCGCATCTGGGTGGAGTCGACTCCGGGGCACGGTGCCCGCTTCGCCTTCACCCTTCCAGCGGCGGGAGAGACCTGATATGGCCGTCGCCGCCACGCCGATCGACATCCTGCTCGTCGAGGACAATCCAGCCGACGTCCGGTTGACACGGGAGGCGTTGAAGGAAAGCCGCGTGCGACTGCAGGTGGCCCGCGACGGCGTCGAGGCCATGGCGCTGCTGCGCGCGGCACCCGCGGCGCAGCGGCCGGATCTGATCCTGCTGGATCTCAACCTGCCGCGGAAAGACGGCCGCGAAGTGCTGCAGGAAATCAAGCAGGACGACGCGCTGCGCCACATCCCGGTGGTGATCCTGACGACGTCGCAGGCCGAGCAGGACGTCCTGCAAAGCTACCGGCTGGGCGCCAGCGCCTTCATCACCAAGCCGGTCGAGATCGATCGCTTCTTCCAGGTCGTGCGCTCGCTCGAGCAGTTCTGGCTGGACGTCGTCAGGCTGGCGCGGCCATGACGGGCCCGGCGACGAACGGAACCGTAGCCGCGGAGCTGAAGGTCCTGCTGGTCGAGGACAATCCGGCCGACGCGCGCCTCGTGCGCGAGATGTTGAAGGACGCGCACCATCCGGTGACGCTGACGCACGCCAACCGGCTGCGCGACGCCCTCGAATGCCTGCGCACGCAGGGGTTCAGCGCGATCCTGCTCGATCTGAATCTGCCCGACAGCGAGGGGATGAACACCTTCCTGCGCGCGCGCGCCGAAGCCGCGCAGGCGCCGATCGTCGTTCTCACCGGCCTCGCCGACGAGGAGGTGGCGGCCCGTGCGGTGCGCGAGGGCGCGCAGGACTACCTCGTCAAGGCCGAAGTCGACGGCCCGCTGCTCTATCGCTCCATCCGCTACGCGGTCGAGCGGCACGCGTCCGATGAGGCCATCCGCCGCAGCGAGGCTCTGTATCGCAACCTGGTCGAGGGCTCGATCCAGGGCGTGATGATTCACGTGGACGGCGTCATCCGTCTCGCCAACCAGGCCCTGGCGACGATGCTCGGGTTCGAGCGCGCCGACGACCTGATCGGGCAGCTGGTCTGGCAGTTC
>DATMDI010000351.1:0-2113 GCA_035557875.1 Vicinamibacterales bacterium | reverse complement strand
ACGGATCTGTCGATCGATTCGCCGTATAACACCTATCGCTACCGCGGGCTGCCGCCTGGCCCCATCGCCGCACCAGGACGCGCCGCACTCGAAGCCGCGCTCGCGCCCGCTGACGTGGAGTACCTCTACTTCGTGAGCCGCAACGACGGCTCGCACGTGTTCGCGGCCACACTCACCGAGCACAACACCAACGTCCAGAAGTTCCAGGTCGAATACTTCAGAACGGCGAGTACGGGTAGGACAGGTAAGGCGGGCGGGACAGGTCGGTAAGAGGTCTAGGTACGTGGGGCCGGGTCTTTAGACCCGGCCGACATCCGCCGCGGCCTGGCAGACCAGGTGGCTGCGCGCCCTGCCGTCACGAGGGTCCTCCCGCGGAACGCGGCTCGCCACGCCGGAGCGCGCTGCGAGGGCAGCAATCCGCTGGCCGCGGGAATCGGGCCGCTCTCGCGTCCCTCAAACCCCGCTGGTCCCCTCAGCCTTCTCGCGCGCTCGCGCGGAGATGATCGGCATGGCTCGAACGCGTTCGCGGGAGCACCCTCGTGACGGCCGGGCGCAGAGGCGCCCCGGTCTAAAGACCCGGGCCACGAAGATCCGAAGAACCGGCTTTCACCCACCCAGCCCACCTGACCCACCCGGCCTGCCTGACCGGCAGATCTCTACTCGAGGAACTTCGGCGCTTTGGGCAGGGCGGCGTGCGTGAGCTTGTCGTGTTCGATCCACAGCTTCGCGCCGGTCTGTTTTGCGAACGCCTGCACCGCGGCGCGGCTCTTGGCCGACAGTGCCGGGTCGAACTCGAACGTCGGCGTCTTGCCGGTCGCGATCTCCTCCGGGTAGTGATAGAGGTCGCCTGAGAGGATCACCGGTCCGAACCTGGCGAGCTTGACGAACAGCACCTGGTGCCCGGGGGTATGACCCGGCGTCGTCTTCACGACCACCGTGCCGTCGCCGAAGACGTCGAGGTCCTGGTTGTCGAGGATCGTCGTCTTCGCGTTGCGGAGCGCGCTGTAGGTGGCGGGCTGGAGGATCGGCACCGGCTTGTCGGCGAACATCACGTCGCGCTCGGCCTTCTGCACAATCCAGGTCGCACCGGCAAACAGATTGGCGTTGCCCGTGTGATCGGAATGGTAGTGAGACATCACCAGGTGGGTGATGTCCGACGGCTTGTAGCCGGCCGAAGCCAGCTGCGGCACGAGTTTCGTGCGCGCCGTCATGATGCCCTCCGTCGCCGGGCCGCCGCCGGCGGGGAAGTGCTCGTCGCCGATACCCCCGGTGTCGAACATGACGGTGCCGCGCGGGTGCACCACCAGGTACGACACGTTCACGAAATCCACTTCTTTCAGCTCTTCGCGCGAGAACCCGAACAGCTTCGGGTCGAGGCCGGCGATCTCGCCGTTGTCGAAGATGTAGAGCCGCGGCGTGGCCGGCGCCGGCGGACGGCTCTGGGCGATCAGGGCCGCAGCCGTCGTAAGCGCGATCAGGAGGGTCGAGACAGCGGCGATGCGGGATTTCATGAGGTGCTCCTCGAGGCGGGGCTGAAGCAGAGGCGGGGCTGAAGCCCCGCCCTACGTACGGCGGAGGCGTGGATCACTCGCGGCCGCCGCGCTCGCCCCATTTGAGCTTTTCGCGCAGCAGTTCGAAATAGTTCCGCGCCGGCGCTTTGACGAGCTGCAACATGCGCTCGGAGCGGCGGATGCGGACGATGTCGCCGGCGTGCAGGGGGTAGCCGGTCTGGCCGTCGTAGGTGACGAAGATTTCATCCGACGCGACGGCGACGGTGGGCCGCACTTCGATGACCTCGCCGGCCGGGATGACGATCGGCCGGTTGGTGAGCGTGTGTGGCGCGATGGGCGTGAGAATCAGCGCGTCCACCCGTGGGTGGACGATCGGGCCGCCGGCGGCAAGGTTGTAGGCGGTCGAACCCGTGGCGCTCGCGACGATCAGGCCGTCGGCCTTCACCTTCGTCACCAGGTTGTCGCCCACCGAGATCGTCAGCTCGATGATCCGCGAGAGCGCCGCTTTGGTGAACACGACGTCGTTGAGCACCACGCGCGAGTCGAAGCACTCCGAGCCGCGAAAGGTATCGGCCCTGAGCATCACGCGCTGATCCGAAACG
>DATMDI010000350.1:0-11411 GCA_035557875.1 Vicinamibacterales bacterium | reverse complement strand
AGAGATTCGACGTGCTGAGCTCGTCGCGGCCGCACGCTTTCAAGTAGAGGAAGATCTGTGTGCGGTAGGCGGCGCAGCCGGCCAGCACGAGGTTGACGATGAACGATCCGCGCGACATCGGACTGCCGAACATGCTGATCGTCTCGCGGAAGTCGGCCTCGGTCATCGGGCCGATCAGCTTCGCGTACATGTCGGCATGGGTTGCGAGGTACGCGACGGTCTGGTCGAAGTCGCGCGCCTCGGCGGTCTTCGTGGCCTCGGTCCACGCCGCCGGATCGAACGTGCCCGTCTTGGCCGCCTGCACGAGCCCGGGGCCCATGTTGCTCAAGTAGCGGAGCAGTTCGATGGTGCTGCGCTGCTTGGGGGCCGGACGGTAGTCGATCATCGAGCGGTCGATCTTGGTGCACAGGTGCTGCAGGATGCGGACCTCGTTCTGCAGCGAGCCGATCAGTTCTTCTTTCGTCAGGACCATTGCTTCCTCGAATACGGAATAAGAGAGTGCGCCATACCGCGGCTGCGGAGCGTGGCGGAACGCCAACGCGGCAGGTTAGCACAGCGGGATACGCCAGATGCCGTCACGACGACGCGGCACGCCGTCGTCTACAGCGGCACGCCGTCGTCTACAATCGCCCCGCCAGGACAGCCTGGCCGCCGAATGCCGGACAAGTCCCGCCGCAGCGGGCCAGGAGAGATTCATGACACAGCAGACCCACGAACAGTACGGCCAGGACGACCAGGCCAACGACCTGTCCCGCCGCGACTTCGTCGCCATGGGCCTGGCGGCCGGCGTCGTCGCCGCCGCGGGGCCGGCCTCGGCCGCCGTGCCGGTCGTCGAAACGATGGTGGAGATCAAGACGCCCGACGGCACCTGCGATGCTGCCTTCATCCACCCGACGGCCGGTTCACACCCGGCGGTGATCATCTGGGCCGACGCGTTCGGGCTGCGCCCCGCCCTGCGTGAGATGGGCAAGCGGCTGGCCGGCGAGGGCTACACCGTCGTCGTGCCCAACCCCTACTACCGGGTCGGCAAGGGGACCCTGCTCGACACCGCCACCTTCAACTTCCAGACCGATCGCGCCAAGCTCGGGCCGCTCATGGGCTCGATTACCGCCGATGGCGCCGCCGAGCGCGACGCGGCCGCGTTCGTCGCCTGGCTCGACACCCAGAAGCAGGTGAACACCGCGAAGAAGATCGGCACCCAGGGCTACTGCATGGGCGGCCCGCTCGTGATGCGGACATCGGCCGCGATGGCCACTCGCATCGGCGCCGGGGCCTCGTTCCACGGCGGCGGCCTGGTGACGCAGAACCCCAACAGCCCGCACCTGCTGGTCCCGAAGATTCGCGCGAAGATGTACTTCGGCGTGGCCAGCAACGACGATATGCAGCAGCCCACCGCGAAGGACACGCTCAAGGCGGCGTTCGAGGCGGCGAACAATCCCGCCAAGATCGAGGTCTACGCCAACGCGCTCCACGGGTGGTGCATGTCCGACATGCCGCAGCAGGCCGGCGCCCCGCCCATCTACAACAAGGCGGACGCCGAGCGCGCCTGGGGCGAGTTGCTCGCTTTGTATAAAGCCGCGCTCGCGTAAGGCCTTTAGCCTCGCGCCTTTAGCCTTTTGGGTACTACTCCTGCTTGCCGGGAGGCTTTTGCCAGAGGCTAGAGGCCAGAGGCTGAGGCTGGAGGCCTGTGTCGATTTCGGGGCCGCTGGATCGACATACCCGTATGGACAGGTCTCACTCCAGGAGGATCGGCGTATGAGCAGCGTACGAGTGCTGGTGGGAACGCGGAAGGGCGCGTTCATCTTGACGTCTGACGGCAAACGGCAGAAATGGGAGGTGAACGGTCCGCATTTCCCCGGCTGGGAGATTTACCACCTCAAGGGGTCACCGGCCGATCCGGACCGCCTCTACGCCTCGCAAAACACCGGCTGGTTCGGGCAACTGATGCAGCGGTCGAACGACGGCGGCGCCACCTGGGAGGCCGTGGACAACAAGTTCGTCTACGAGGGCACGACCGGCACGCATCAGTGGTACGACGGCACCCCGCACCCGTGGGAGTTCAAGCGGGTGTGGCACCTCGAACCGTCGCTCACCGATCCCGACACCGTGTACGCCGGCGTCGAGGACGCGGCGATGTTCCGCACCACCGACGGCGGCAAGAGCTGGCACGAGCTGGCGGGGTTGCGGAACCACGGCTCCGGGTCCAAGTGGCAGCCGGGCGCAGGCGGGCTGGGCCTGCATACCATCCTGCTGGACCCCACCAACGCCGCACGAATGTTCATCGCCATCTCGGCCGCAGGCGCGTTCCGCACCGACGACAGCGGGTGCACGTGGACGCCGATCAACCGCGGGCTGAAGTCGCAGTACATCCCCGACCCCGAGGCCGAGGTGGGCCATTGCGTCCACCGCATCGCCATGCACCCTTCGCGGCCGAACACGCTGTTCATGCAGAAGCATTGGGACGTGATGCGGACCGACGACGCGGGCGCGAACTGGACCGAGGTGAGCGGCAACCTGCCGACGGACTTCGGCTTTCCGATCGACGTCCATGCGCACGAGCCCGAGACGATCTACGTGGTGCCGATCACCAGCGACTCGCACCATTTCCCGCCCGAGGGGAAGCTCCGCGTCTATCGCAGCCGCACGGGCGGCCATGAGTGGGAAGCGCTCACGAAGGGGCTGCCGCAGCAGGACTGCTACGTGAACGTGCTGCGCGATGCGATGGCGGTGGACCGCCTCGATTCGTGCGGCGTCTATTTCGGCACGACCGGCGGCCAGGTGTACGCGTCGGCGGACGGTGGCGACGCATGGACGCCGATCGTGCGCGACCTGCCGGCCGTCCTGTCGGTCGAGGTGCAGACCCTGCCGTGATCCGCGTCGAACTGCCGCAGCATCTCCAGACCCTGGCCCGGGTCGGCCGCGAAATCGAAGTGGCGGTCGAGGGACCGGTCACGCTCGGCGCGGTGCTCGACGCCGTGGAGGCGCGCTACCCGGTGCTGCAGGGTACGATCCGCGATCATGTCAGCAAGAAGCGGAGGCCGTTCCTCCGCTTCTTCGCCTGCCAGGACGACCTGTCGCTGGAGCGCCCCGACCTGCTGCTGCCCGAGGCGGTGGTGCGGGGCAGCGAGCCGTTCCTGATCGTCGGCGCCATCGCCGGGGGCTGAACCCGCGCCGCACGGCACGCGTGGCTACGGGGTCAGGCCGGATGGCCACCGGCCTGCTGCTGCTGCTCGTTTCGACGCTGGTGAAACGCGACGAACTGCTCCAGCGGCACCGGTCGCGAGAAGTAGAACCCCTGCGCCGCCTGGATGTTCGCCGCACGGAGCGTGAGGAACTGGTCCTCTCTCTCGACTCCTTCGGCGATCACCTGGAACGTCGACAACTGGAGCAGCGCCGTCAGCGACGGTAACCACTTGGGGACCGGACCGTCGGGCACGATCTGATCGATGAGCGACTTGTCCAGCTTGATCGCGTCGAAGTGGCACCGTGCGAGCACGGCCAGGTTGGCTCCGCCGACCAGCGTCACGTCGTCCAGCGCGATCTTGGCGCCCATGTCTCCCCGTGCATTGATGGCCTCCACGCCGAGCGCGTCGGGTACTCCGCGTTCCGTGATTTCCAGCATCACCTGCGACGTGAAATCGCTCAGGCCGGATTTCGACGCCGCATAGGCCAACCCGCCGCGTCCAAGGATCTCGGGAGGAGCGTTGATGCCGACGTGGGCGTCGGGATGCGCTTTGAGCCAGCTCCCGAGTTCGGTTCTGACCCTCTCAATCACCCAGTACGTGATGAGCCCTGCCAACGGCGTGCGATCGGTCGGCGGCACGAACTCGAGTGGCGGCACGACGACGCCGTTCCGCCGCCACCGGATCAGCGCTTCCGCGCCGATGCAGCGGCCGTCATCGAGCGAGATGGTGGGGAGATACTCGAGGAAGAACTCGTCCCGGAGCAGGCCGGCTCGAATTTCAGCGAGGTCGATCATGAGGTCGCACCTTCAGTCATCCGGCCTACTGCTTCAAAATCCAGCCCGACACCTTCTCCAGCACTTCGGTCGCCACGGTTTCCTCGATGCGCGCGTATTCGGCTGGCGACCCGGTGGTGGCGTGCTGGAAGAGGTGGTTGAGCCCGGGCAACTCCTCGACCTGGCTGCGCGTGTTTCCGCCTTCGTCGAGCGCGGCCTTGATCGCGGCGAGATTCGCCGTGGCCGGCACCTGCAGGTCTTTTTCCCCGGTGAGGGCCAGGACTGGACACCGCACCGCTCGCAGCGTCGGGCGCGGGTCGTAGGTGAGGAAGTAGCGATACCAGGGCGAGAGCAGGGTTTGAACCTGCGCGTCGATCTGCGCCGCCGGTATCAGCGCCGCGAGCCGTTGGCGCAGCGCCGCGGCGAGCGCCGTGTCGTCCTTCTCGGTCTTGATCGCCGCAAACACCTCGCGCATCGCCGCGCTGGCGCGCTGGACGAGCTCGGGCGGCGCGCCGTTGGCGGTGGCGATGAGCGCCTGCTGGGCGAGCAGGACCTCGTCGCCCGGAACGCCGGAGCCCGCCAGCAGCACGATGAAGGCGACGGCGCGGTTGCGCGCGGCGACGATGGGCGCCACCACCCCGCCCTCGCTGTGGCCGACGAGGCCCAGCTTTCCGGGATTGATCTCCTTCCGGTTGGCGAGATAGGTGAGGCCGGCCTCGGCGTCGGCGGCGAAGTCCATCGAGGTGGCGGTGGCGAAGGTGCCGGTGGAGCTGCCGCTGCCGCGATCGTCGGCGCGCAGCACCGCGATGCCCTGGCGCGTGAGGTGATCGGCCAGCACTTTGAACGGCTTGTGCCCGAGCAGGGTTTCGTCGCGATCCTGAGGACCGGAGCCGGTGATGAGCACGACCGCCGGGAACGGTCCCGCGCCGGCGGGCAGCGTGAGCGTGGCCGCCAGCCGCACGCCCGGCGCACTCGTGTAGGACACGTCTTCTTCGCCATACGGGTAGGGCGGAGCCGGGGTCTGCGGCCGGCGCGGTGACAGTGACGCGACGTTGGTGACTCGCGTCAGCGCCAGCGGCAGCGCCTGGCCGCCTTGCGACCAGCTGCCATCGATCGAGCCCTGCGGCGTGAGCGTGCCGGTGTAGCTGCCGTTGACCGCCGGGACCGAAAAGGTGAGCGTGTTTCCCGTGAGCGCCGCGGCGGCCAGGGCGATGCCGCTGGCTGCCTGATCGGGGCTGTCGAGCGTGCCGGTGAGGCCGGAGGCGCCGCGCGTGAGATGCACGACGACGCGGAGCTCGACGCCGGGGCCCTTCAGCGTGCCCTGCCAGTCACCAGCCACGTCCTGTGCGGCCACGCGCACGGCCATCGCCGCCAGCACGCCGAGTATGCTCAGTCCCAGCCGTGCGCCGTGCAGGATCATCGGCCCCTCACCTTCTTCCCGGTGCCGCGATTCTACTGCGGCCGCGACAGCGTCGCTGTGGCGGCCTGGTGGTGCCGTAGTACCATCCGCGCCATGCTGATTGGACCCCGCTTCCGCATCGCAGTGTTCGCCGCGGCCGCCCTTGCCGGCGCCGCCACGCGCACGTCAGCCCAGCTGCTCAACACCGACGCCCCGGTGGTCGTCGGGCACTTCCACATGGACGTAACCAGCGTGGCCGAGCATCGCAAGTTCTGGGTAGACACGCTCGGTGGAACGCCGGCGAAGATCGGCAGCGCCGACGTCGTCCGGTTCCCGGGCATCGTGCTCTTCTTCGAGGCGAAGAAGCCGAGCGGCCCCAATCGCGGCACGGCGTTCGATCACATCGGCTTCGCCGTGCCTGACGTGCCGGCGCTCACGACCAGGGTGGTGGCCGCCGGTTACGCGCTGACCAGCGGGCGTGAGCCGGTGCCCGGCAAGGAAGCCGCGGCGGCGCAGGGCACGCAGGCGCCGTATGGCCGTTTCTCGTACATCCTCGGGCCCGACGGCGCCAAAGTGGAACTGGTGACCAGCGCCGAGAAGACGCCGGCGCCGATCGTTTATCACCACATTCACTTCATCAACAAGCAGTACGTCGAGATGCGGAACTGGTACGCGCGGGCGCTCAACGCCACCGAGCGGACGGGCCCGAACACGTTCACCGACTTCTTTGCAGGCGCCGACCTGCCGGGCGTCGGCTACAGCCTCAACTTCTTCCGGTGGGAAGGCGATCAGAGCGTCACGCACGTGCCCACGAAGGGGCGCGCCACCGATCACGTCGGCTTCGAGGTGCGGAACCTGCCCGAGTTCATCAAGCAGCTCGAGAGCAAGGGCATCAAGCTGACCGAGGGCTACAAGAAGTCGAACAAGGACATGGGCGGCATCGCCACCGCGATGATCACCGACCCCTGGGGCGTGCGGATCGAGCTGACCGAGGGGCTGCGGTAGGACGACGTAGAGGGCGGTCTTCAGACCGCCCTGCTGTGAGCTGCCGGCCGGTCTGAAGACCGGCCGCTACATGTGACGGTGGACTACTGTCCGCGTCCCCCTCGTCCGCGCCCGCGCGCAGCGGTCGAGGGCGGCACGATGTTCTGAGCGCGCTGGTACACCGTGGAGATGCCGTACATCTCGTTGCCGTGCGCGATGACGCCGAGCAGCGCCACGGCGCGCGCGGTCTGACCGCCGCGTCCGTTGGGGATCATCTCGCTGGCGTTCTGATCGGTCAGCGCCGCAAACGCCTTGTCGCAGAGCGCGAACGAGTCGGCGAGCCCCTTGATGAGATCGGCCCGCGACTTGGTGGCGTCCTCGAGGTTGGTGCCCTGGTTCGGATTGGCCGCCCCGAGAGCGCCGGAGCACTGGCCGAACTGCGCGTTGGCGACGTGACCGATCACCTGCCCATAGGTGCGGACCTCGCCCATGGTCCCGACCTTCTGTGCGTAGCCCGGCTCGGGAACGACCTCGGCCGCCTGCGTCAGGTTGTTTTTGAGGAAGTTGTACTGCTGCTGCAGCCCGGCGGCGATGCCGACCGGCCCGCCCGGCCCGGGCCCCTGCGCCGCCGCGATTGCGGCGGCCAGGCAAAGCCCGCCGGTGAACATTCCTGTGCGAATTGCCCCGCTCGTCATCGCTGTGTGCTCCTTGCCGCACTCCGGCGGCCGCTACAGCTTACACGCCGCTGGGCAAGGCGGTATTTACTGGTTGCGCATCTTTTCGAGGCGGCGGGTGGCGACCCGGGCGAGCAGCGAGCAGATGAAGACGATGCCGACGAGCACGAGCGCGCCCGCCCACGCCTGGCGGTGCCAGTCCTCGTAGGGTGAGATGGCGTAGGTGAAGACGGTCACCGTGAGCGATGCGATCGGCTGGGTGAGATCGGTGCTGAAGAAGCGGTTGTTGAACGCCGTGAAGAGGAGCGGCGCCGTCTCCCCGGCGATGCGCGCCAGCGCCAGCACGACGCCGGTGAGGATGCCCGGGAGCGCGGCCGGCAGGACGACCGTGAAGGTCGCCTGGGCCCGCGTCGCTCCCAGCGCCAGCGACCCCTCGCGCATGGAGCCGGGCACGAGCAGCAGCAGCTCTTCGGTGGTGCGCGCAATGATCGGAATCATCATCACCCCGAGCGCGAGGCCCCCGGCGAGCGCGCTGAACTGCTTCACCGGCAGCACCGCGATGGTGTAGACGAACATGCCGATCACGATCGACGGCACGCCGTTCAGGGTGTCGGCCGCGAACCGTGCCGCCGACGCGAGCCGGGTGCCGGCGTACTCCGACAGGTAGACGCCGCTCATGATGCCGGTGGGAACCGCGAACAGCGCGCCCAGGCCGACGATGATGAGCGTGCCGACGATGGCGTTGGCCATCCCGCCCCCGGTTTCCCCCACCGGCTGCGGCATCTTGGTGAAGAAGTCGTAGTCGAGCGCCTGCAGGCCTTCCTTGAGGACGAAGAAGAGGATGAACGCCAGCGGTACCAGCGCGATCGCAATCGACAAGCCGCAGAAGCCGACGAAGATCGCCGACTTCACCTTTCGCCAGGTGGACGCGGTCATGCGGCGGGCTCTGGCTCGGCCGGCGGCAGCGCCGGCGCCTGCTTGAAGGATCGCGTCATGCTCCAGATCAGCCCGCGCGACAGGATGTTGACCAGCAGCGTGATGACGAAGAGCACCAGCCCGATCTCGACCAGTGCGTCCAGATAGAGGGCGGTGTCGGCCTCGGTGAATTCGTTGGCGATCACTGCCGCCATCGAGTACTGCGGTGCGTAGAGCGAGGCGGAAATCTGCGCGCTGTTGCCGATGACCATGGTCACCGCCATGGTTTCGCCGAGCGCGCGGCCGAACCCGAGCATTACCGCGCCGACGATACCGGTGCGCGCGTAGTAAAGCGCGGCCTGAATCGCCTCGAAACGGGTGGCGCCGAGGGCGTAGGCGCCTTCCCGCTGCTCGATCGGGACCGCTTTCAGCACCTCGCGCGCCACCGACGACGTGAACGGCGTGATCATGATCGCGAGAATCAGGCCCGCGGCGAGCATGCCGACGCCGAGCGGCGGGCCGCTGAAGAGCGGCAGCTGCTTGAGCACGGCCGGCGTCCAGATCTCGAGCTGCCGCACCGCCGGTACCAGCACGAAGATGCCCCACAGGCCGTAGACGATCGACGGGATCGCCGCGAGCAGTTCGGTGAGGAAGACGAGCGGCATGCGGAGGGACGCAGGACACAGCTCGGCGGTGAAGATGGCGATGCCGAGCGCCACGGGCGTGGCGATCAGGAGCGCGAGGATGGACGAATAGAGCGTTCCCCAGATGAAGGGGAGGGCACCGAAGTCGCCGGCCACGGGATCCCAGGTGGTCGTGGCCCAGAATCCGAAGCCGAACTGCTTGATCGAGAGCCACGACTCGGTGAACAGCACGACGCCGATCGCGCTGACGATCACCAGGACGAGGACGGCGAACGCGCCCGTACCGATGCGGAAGCCGAGGTCGCCCTGGCTTCCGCGTCGGGCCGCGCGCGGCGTGGGATCAGGAGACACGAATCTTTGCCAGCGCCGCCATCTCCATCTTCACGACCTCTTGCGGCAGCGGCGCATAGCCGAGCTCGGCGGCGTACTTCTGGCCGTCGGTGAGCGCCCACTTCATGAACTCCACCATCACCTTGCTCTGCGCCTTGTCCTTCGGGTTCTCGTAGAGCAGCAGCCAGGTGAACGAGGAAATCGGATAGGCGCCCTTGCCCTCGGCGTTGGTGATCGACACCCGGAAATCGGCGGGCATCTTGGCCGCGGCTCCCGCCGCTGCCGCGGTCACCGATTGCACCGACGCGCGCATGAACTCGCCGGCGAGGTTCTGCACCGAGCCGTAGGCGATCTTGTTCTGCAGCGCGTAAATGAGCTCGACGTAGCCGATCGAGCCCGGCACCTGCTGCACCAGGCCGGCCACCCCTTCGTTGCCCTTGCCGCCGACGCCGGTGGGCCAGTTCACCGAGGTGGCGACGCCGACGCGCTTCTTCCACTCCGGCGACACCTTGGCCAGGAAGTCCACCCAGATGTAGGTCGTGCCCGACCCGTCGGAGCGGTGCACCACGGTGATGTCGGTGGCGGGCAGCTTGGCTGCCGGATTCAGCTTCACCAGCACCGGGTCGTTCCACTTGGTGACCTTGCCGAGGAAGATGTCGGCGAGCACGGCGCCGCTGAACTTGATCTCGCCGCTCACGCCGGGCAGGTTGTAGACCGGCACGTCGGCGCCGAGCACGGTCGGCAGGTGCAGGATCTTGCCCGGCGCGGCCAGCGTCTGTTCCTGGGTCATCGGCCCGTCGGTGGCGCCGAAGAACACCGTTTGCGCCGTGACCTGCCGGATGCCACCGCCCGATCCGATCGGCTGGTAGTTGATCCGGACCTCCGGCTTCAACTTGTTGTACTCGGCGAACCACTTCGAATAGATCGGGTTCGGGAACGTTGCGCCGGCGCCGTTGATCTGGACCTGAGCGGCGACGCCGGCCCCGAGGGCCAGCGTGCAGACCAGGGCGGCGAGCGTGGTGGCAGGTTTCATGGAACGGTCCTCCTGAAGCTAGAAGTTGATCAAGGCGTGCACGGCCACCGTCTTCGTCGGTGCGGCCGTGAGGTTCTCGAAGAGCTGGGCGTCGTAGTCCAGGAGCAGCGAGGCGGTGACCGAGCCCTGCAACTTGAACCAGTAGGCGAGGCCGACGATGACGCGATTCTGCTGTTGCGAGTCGAGCGTCGTCGTCAGGTTGCCGGCGGTCGCGAACGGTGCGAGCGCCGACGAGGTGTTCGGGGTCATGTGGTCGTAGCGGATGAGGCCCTCCCATCCTTTTGTCGTCCGCGGGATGATCCACAGCGAGTAGCCGTTGCCGTCGACCGCCACGTTGCCAGGCAGGGCCGAGCGCTGGTCGCGAACATCGAGGTACTCGAAGCCCGCGTTCACGTGGGCGTGTTCGTAGGTGACGGCGCCGATAGTGCGCGTGCGCTCGCCATCTTCCACGTAGCTGTCGTTGGCGTGGAAGAAGTGGCCGCGCAGCCCGCGCAGCGCCGGGGCCTTGCGCGCGAACGGGCGGCCGGTGGCCCGGATCATCAGCCCCTTCTGATCGTTGACCTCGGCGCGGTTGTAATTCTCACCGTTGTAGTGGCCGACGTGGACGTCGCCGTAGTTGTTGGCGAAGTTGTAGTGGAACGATGCGCCAGCGTCCGACGACGACATGTAGCCGGCGCGCTCCACGAACATCGTGCCCTGGAAGCGATAACGGTAGATGCCTTCGGCGAAGTCCACGTAGGGGGTCTGCTGGATGCCGAAGCGCGCCCACGATCCGCGGGTCATCCAATCGTCGAGGTTGGCCTGCAGGAACGCGTACTTGACGCGGAACTCCAGGCTGCCCGAGAGCGAGCTGGCCGGATTGGTCTCGCGTGCGATGTCGGGCGTGATGCGAAAGGCCACGATGTGGGACAGGTTGCCGGTGACGTTGATATAGCTCCGGGTGACGTCGTAGCCGCTGCGCTTCACGAGATTGCCGTCGGAGTCGGTGATTTCGGGCTCGGTCTGGTAGCTGTAATTCGTGAAAATCGTGGCCCCGACTCTGATCGACGGTGTGTCGTCGGGCGGCGTGGATCCGGCGGCTGGCGTTACCTGGGCCGCAGCCGTCCGCGGCGTCAACAGGGCGGCGAAGGCGAGTGCCGCCCCGAGCACCCACACGAGGGTCATACGCTGATTCAAGCAGGCTCCTTTGTCATCGACATGACGGTCTGACAACGAAGGTATGAGGGTGCGGTTACGGCCGTGGATCGAGCGTGTTACGGCCGTGTTAAATAGCCGTCCAGGGCCGGCCACCGCTCGGCCGCACTCAGCCGCTGAAGGGGAAAATCTCGAAGAACTGCAGGAAGAAGACGAGCGCGATGGCGTAGGCGACGACCGACAGGCGCCGCGCCCGCCCGGTCGCGAGGGCCAGCACCACGGTGGCGAGCAGGCCGAGGCCGATGCCTTCCGCGATGCTGAAAGTGAGCGGAATCGCGAG
>DATMDI010000349.1:0-11284 GCA_035557875.1 Vicinamibacterales bacterium | reverse complement strand
CAACCTGGACATCTACAATCTGGCCAACGCGAGCACGGCGACCTTCCTCAGGAACACCTACACGGCTCCTGGCGCGATCACGACTACTCCGTGGCAGCAGCCGACGCAGGTGATGGACGGACGGTTCGTGAAGTTCAGCGCCCAGTTCGACTTCTGATCTGGAAAGACCGGCGTCAATGAGCCGGTAAGTTCAGAGCGTCGTTCGTTGTTCCTGGCCCGCCCTCGCAAGAGGGCGGGCCTTTTTCGTGGTGGGCGTCGGCGCCGGGCCGCCCTTCTCATTCCTTCGTGAACGACCGGCTCCAGTTGGGCGCGGCGTTTCGTATCAGTTCGACCAGACGCGGCGGCAGGTCGGCCTCACCGGTGAGCGCGCGGATCTCGAGCACGTCGTCGAAGCCGAGGCCGGTCGGGCACTTGAGCGCCCAGGCAATCGCCTCGTCGAGCGAATCGACCTCGACGATGTAGAAGCCGCCGATCAACTCCTTCGACTCCGCGAACGGCCCGTCCACGACCGTGCGGCGGCCGCCTTTCGCCACGACGCGCGCTGTCTTGAACGCCGGGTTCAGCCCCTCGGAGGCCACCAGCACCCCGGCCTGGTACATGTCTTCGTTGAACTTCATGTAGGCCGTGAACAGCGTCTCGTCGAACGGCCCGTCCGGCGCGGGCACGGTGCTCTTGGGCCCGGGCTGGGCCGTGATGATGAACTTCATCCGTCGTCCTCCTCCAGTGATGGTTTCTATCATCACGTCGAACAGCCGAGCGTCGGATCGACAGAGGTGGACGAAGGCCGCGACCGGCGTGCGTGGCAGGGTCGTCCGAAGCCGGCCTGCTTGTACGTCTGAGCAGACCCCTCGTCGAGGACGGGCCGGCGAAGCGACGACGCCTGCCACGCGCGACGGGAGCCGACTCTGTTGCCCGGTCTCTGAAGACGCGGTCGAGAAGCGGCGGCGAGACCGCCCTCTACAAGGCTATTTCTTCGCGGCGGCCTCGGCCGCGCGGCCGGCCTTGAGCTCGTTGGGGATGGCGTAGTTACCTTCGTGGCAGCCGTATTCGAGCATCAGATAGCCGTCGTCGCGGTTGAGCGGCATCATCACCGACCACGAACTGGCGAAGTTCTTCGGGTCCGTGATCGTGACCTCGTACTTCAGCGTGTCCTTGTCGAGCGGCGTGATGCGCTCGACGATGTGCATCTCTTCGCTGGTGGCGACGCCGCGCGCCCGCCCCGTCGCCGCGCTCGTCCCGATCATCGCCTTGCCGTTGTAGTTGGTCGTCTCGATCACGAGCGTGTTCCCCTCCCAGCGGCCGCGCGGGTCGCCGTTCCACTGCTTGAGGCCCTTGCCGACATGCGGCCGGCCGTCGAGCGGGATCACGCGAGCGTCGTGAACCATCTCGTAGACGATCACGACGTAGCCGGGCGACTGGTGGATCGAGTATCCGTTGTTGTACTGCGCCGGGAACATCCCGCCGGGGACGCCGCGCGTGATGCATCGCACCCAGGGCGTTTCGTGCGTCCAGTGATCGTTCACACGCGCGAAGTTGTAGTCGCGCAGTTCCAGTGCGGCGGGGAGGATCGGCACGAGCCCGTCGGGCGGATCGACCACCATCGAGCGGCGCCCCGCGCTCACGGGGCTGCCGTGATCGGCCCAGTGTTCCGGCGGATTCACGTCCGTCAACCGGCGGCCGGGACCGCTGGCCTCGAACGGGGTCTCGTCGAAGTTCACCCACAGCCCCTGGATGTCGGGCTGTCCGTCCGGCGTGCGGGGCGGCAGGTAGGTTCCTGCGGCCGGCATCGGCTTCACCGCGGAAGGCTGATGGTTGATCGCGCTTTGCGTGCTTTGGCCGGCGTGGACCGCCGCCACGGTCAGGGCCGCTACGGCAGACGCCGCGAACAGAATACGGGTCACGCTCACCATGGCAGAGGTTACTGGCGGCGGCACGCGGCCGCTGATCGGATTCGTGTAGGAGGCGAAGTTGCGGCAGGCGAAAATCTGCCGGATATGTGTCTCAGAAGAGTCCTCCCGGACGGACGAAAGAGCCGCGCCATTGTAGGACTGCCGTCCGGAGGCAAAGCGCTGGACGGCCGCCTGATACCTCGGTTTGGGTATGCAGGAATGTTCGCTTCTCTGCCGCTTGTTGAGCTTCCCGCGGCCATGATTGACTCCCGGCCGAGCGCGATTCAGAATCCTTGGCCGCCCCGATAGTGACAACGACACGAGCTTTCGCAATCGCCGCGCTGGTCTGCGCGCTGGCACCGGTCTCGCCGCTTGGCGCCGAGACGCAAGGCGCCACGCTTGCCGACTACGCGGTGACGACGTGGACGGAGAAAGAGGGTCTGCCCGCCGGGCGCGTTCGCGCCATCGCTCAGGGTTTCGACGGTTATCTCTGGCTCGGACTCGAAACCGGCCTGGTGCGGTTCGACGGCGTCCGGTTCGTTCCGTGGGCGGGTGCGCCGCTGCCGTCAGGCACGGTGTGGTCCCTGCTCGCGGCACGCGATCACAGCCTGTTCGTCGGGCTGACCGGCACCACGCCCGTGGCCCGCATCCGCGACGGCCAGATGACGCTGTACGGCGCCGCGAGCGGTCTCCCCAACACGCTCGTCGTGTCGCTGTACGAGGATCGTGGCGGCGCCGTGTGGGCCGCCACGCTGGCCGGCCTCTTTCGCTTCGACGGACAGCGATGGAGCCGCGTCGATCTCGGCAGATCCGACACCGAGTCGGTGGTGGGCGTCTACGAGGACGGCCGCGGGCGGCTGTGGACCGCCACGCCAGCCGCGGTCTTCCGCCGCGATGCGCCCGAGAGCCCCTTCGAGCTCGTGCGCAGCATGGAAGTGGCGAGCAACGTCTATTTCAGCTTCAGCCGCGATCGTGCCGGAACGATGTGGACGAGCGATTTCCACGAGGGTTTCCGCCACCTCGCGGGCGATCGCCCGCCGCCGCGCAGCACCCGGCACGCCGGCTGGGGCGTGCAGTTGCTGCACGATCGCCGCGACACGATGTGGGTGGCGACGCAGGGGCAGGGGCTGTGGCGCGTGCGTACCGACCCGGCGACGGCCACGCAGACGACCGACATCGCGACGATGCGCGACGGCCTGGCCAGCGACGCGGTGCAGGCGCTGCTCGAGGATCGCGAAGGCAACCTCTGGCTCGGCACGCCCGGAGGCCTGCAGCGGCTCTCGCCCCATCGCGTGACGCCGCGCCGCGATCTGGGCGTGGTCCGCGTGCTCGAAGCCATGCCCGACGGCACGTTGTGGCTCGGCACGGCGTCGGGCCTGACGCGCTTCTCGGGCTCCGAGCGGCGAACCTTCACGCGCGCCGACGGGCTCCCCGGATCGGTGGTGCTGGCGCTGCACAAAGGCATCAACGGCGAGCTGTGGGTGGCCACCGAGCGCGGCGTCGCGACCTACGCTAACGGCCGCTTCTCCCCGCTCCGCCTGCCGCCGGACGCGAACTTGCCACGCATATTCGCCATCGCCACCACGGCGGAGGACGTCTGGCTGCGTGACTTCTACTTCCGCCTGCACCGGTGGCGCGACGGCCGCCTGCTGCCGCTCGGCGACATCCCCGATCATTTCCGCAAGAACCTGCTGTCGCTGCATGCCGACCCGAACGGGCGGCTATGGATGGGCGCAGCTGGGGGCCAGCTCGGCGTCCGCGAACGGAACGGATCCTTCAGCGCGCGGCAGTTGCCGATCGGCGGGATCGTCCGTCTGCACTACGACAAGGACGGCACGCTGTGGGCGGGCGGCGAAGAGGGCATGAGCCGCATCACCGGCGGCGAGGTCCTCAGCCTCACTCGCGCGCACGGCTTCCCCGGCAGCGTGAAGAGCATCGTCGAGGATCGGCGCGGCGATCTCTGGGTGGGGGTCGGCTCCGGCATCATCCGGCTCGAGAAGTCGCAGTTCGTCCGGACGGCGCTCGCTCCGGCCCCGCGGCTCCGCTACCGATTCTTCAATGCCGCCGACGGCGTCGCCGGCATCCCCATCGCGGAGGGCACCTGCACCGGTGTGCGCGCCGCCGACGGGCGCATGTGGTTCGTCACGAGCGGCGGCGTGACTGTCGTCGATCCCGATCGCATCGGTCCGCCGCCGGTGATGCCGCCCGTCCGCGTCGAGTCGGTGACCGCGGACGCACAGAAATTCGACCCGCAGTCGGGCCTGTTCGGCCCCTCGCGGACCTCGCACCTGCACATCACGTTCACCGCGCTCACCCTGACCGATCCGACGCGGATCCGCTTCCGCTATCGGCTCGACGGGTTCGACCACGATTGGATCGATCCCGGCGCCAGCCGCGAGGCGCTCTACACCAACCTGCCTCCGCGCCAGTACCGGTTCGTCGTCGAGGCCACCAACGGCGACGGTCAGTGGACTCCCGGCGCGACCTGGAACTTCGGGATCGAGCCGATGTTCTACCAGACCAGGTGGTTCTACCTGGCCGTCGCGGCGACGCTGGCGCTCTTCGTCGCGGCGCTGTGGCGCCTCCGGGTGCAGCGCGTGCGCCGTCAGTTCGCCCTGGTGCTCGCCGAGCGCATTCGCATGAGCCGGGCGATTCACGACACGCTGCTGCAGGGGCTGGCGGGCCTGGCGCTGCAGGTGGACGACTTGTCGCACACGTTCGACGGCACCGAGCCGGCGCTCGCACGCAGCCGCGTGCTGAAGATCCGCAAGCAGGTCGAGGAATACATCCGCGAGGCGCGGCAGTCGATCTGGGACCTGCGTTCGCCGCGCCTGGTCGGCTCCGATCTTCCGCGGGCGTTGAAGGAAGCCGGTGAACGGGCCATTGACGGCAAGCCGGTTCAGTTCGACTTCGTCGTCAAGGGCACGCCACACCGCTGCCTGCCGGTGGTCGAGGAGCAGTTGCTCCACATCGGCCAGGAAGCGATGAACAACGCGGTGCAGCACGGCGGCGCCACGCGTGTCGGTGTCGAGATCGCCTACGACGACGAACACACCCGGCTGCAGGTGAGCGACGACGGCTGCGGCTTCGACCCCCGGCAGACGGCCGACTTCGACGGCCACTACGGCCTGATCAGCATGCGGGAGCGCGCCGAGCAGGTGAAGGGACGCATCGTGATCGAATCGACACCCGGGCACGGCACGCGCGTGGAAGCCGTCGTACCGACCGCCTGAGGGAGAGCGGAGACATGCTCATGGCAGATACACAGCAGCGCATCCGCGTCTTCTGCGTGGACGATCACCGCGTGATGCTCGACGGGCTCGCGCTGCTCATCGGGCGGCAGCCCGACATGGAAGTGGTGGGCTCGGCCACCCACGGCGAGCAGGCCGTGGACAGCGTGGCGCGCATGAAGCCCGACGTCACCCTGATGGATCTGCAGCTGCCCGGGGTGAGTGGCCTGGATGCGATCCGCCAGATCCGGAGAGCCGATCCCGATGCCCGCATCGTGGTGCTGACGATGTATCAGGGCGACGAGGACATCTACCGCGCCCTTGAAGCCGGCGCGGCTACCTATCTCCTGAAGGACGCACTGTCGGAGGACCTGGTGCGGGTGATTCGCGAGGTCCACACCGGCGGACGCCCGACCACGCCCGACGTCGAGGCGGCGCTTGCCGGCCGCCGCAAACAGCCGCCGCTGACGCCGCGCGAAGTGGAAGTCGTGCGCCTGATCGCGGAAGGCATGCGCAACAAGGAGATTGCCGTCACGCTCGGCATCAGCGAGCAGACCGCCAAGGTGCACGTGAAGAACATCCTCGCCAAGCTCGGGGTCAGCGACCGGGCGGCGGTGATTCCGGTGGCGCTGCGACGTGGCATCATCCACCTGCAGTAAGTACGACGGCGCGGACGGGTGCCGGTAAACGGCGTGAATACGCCAGATGCGGTACCCCACGTTGGGTAGTGCGGCCCCTGTGGGTGCTTGTTAGACTCCGCGCCTCGAACGGGGGGGGCTTGCGATCCCACGGTGCGCGCCTGACGACATGAGCACCCGCCTCGTCATCCTGCTCGCTCCGGGCACAATATCGGCTTCGGCACCGACGACGAGGAACGCATCATGAGATTCGAGCGACGGCTCGTGCTGGCGTGCGGCGTGATTGCCGCCGGGGGCCTCGGTCTCTGGACGGCGCCGCGCGCGGCTGCGCAGGCGGCCAGGCCGCCGGTCGTCGCCACCGACATCACCGCCGCCGAAGTGAAGGCGGTGATGGACCATCCCGCCGGCGGCACCGACCGCTTGATGAAGGCCGTGGACATGGGCCGCTACAACGTGGGCGTCGGCGTGCTGCGGCGCGGTCCCACCAAACCTGGTGCGCCGCTGAGCGCGATCAACCACGAGCACATCACCGAGGTGTATTACGTGATCTCCGGCTCGGGCACCCTCCTCACCGGCGGCGTGGTGACCGACGTCCGGCCGGTGGCGGCCGACAGCGAGATCGTCAAGGTGGCCGTGGGACCGAGCAATACTGGCGTGTTCAAGGAACCGGCGCAGCGCCGCAGGGTGAGCACCGGCGACATCGTCATCATCCCGCCCGGCGTCTTCCACGGGTTCGACGAAGTGACGACCGGGATCGAGTACGCGGCGGTCCGCCCCGATCCCGATCACGTGCTGCCGGCCGGGTTCGTGCATCCGGCGATCAAGAAATAGCGGCGCGCCGCCGCATCGAGGGACGCGCCATGAAGACCGCTGCGATCGCGATCGCCGCCGCTCTGCTCGGCCTGCTCGCGGGAGTGGGCGCCATGCGGTCTACCGCCGGCGGGAGCGGCTACCAGGTGCCGCGAACAGCCGACGGCATCCCCGACTTCAACGGCATCTGGCAGGCGGTGAACACCGCGAACTGGGACCTGCAGGGCCATGCCGCCAGTCAGGGCAAAATGGTGGCGCTCGGCGCCGCGTTCAGCGTCCCTGGCGGCCTCGGTGTCGTGGACGGCGACGAGATTCCCTACCAGGAATGGGCGCTGGCGAAGAAGAACGAGAACGCGGCGGCGTGGCTCACCCGCGATCCCGAGATCAAGTGCTACATGCCCGGCGTGCCGCGCGCCACCTACATGCCGTATCCGTTCCAGATCGTCCAGACGCCGGCGAACGTCCTTTTCGCCTACGAGTTCGCGAGCGCCAGCCGCATCGTCTACATGAACAGCACCGACGAGAGTCCGGCCGAGTCGTGGATGGGGTTCTCGCGCGGCCGCTGGGACGGCGACACGCTGGTGGTCGATGTCACCAGCTTCAACGAGGACACCTGGTTCGATCGCGCAGGCAATTTCCACAGCGCTGATCTGCACGTAGTGGAGCGGTACACGCGCACCGGTCCCGACGTGCTGCAGTACGAGGCGACGATCGAGGATCCGAAGGTGTTCACGCGCCCGTGGACCATTCGAATGCCGCTCTACCGGCGCCTCGAGAAGAACGCGCAGCTGCTCGAGTACAAGTGCGTCGAGTTCGTCGAGGAGCTGATGTACGGCCACCTGCGCAAGAAGGCCGGCACATAATGACCGGGGGGAGGTGCTGATGCGAGGCAGGTGGATAGCGGCGGGCGGCGCCGCGTTGTTCTCGATAGCGGTGACGGCACCGGCGCTGGCGCATCACGCCTTCTCGGCGGAGTTCGACGCGAAGAAGCCGGTAAAGCTCCAGGGCACGGTCTCCAAGGTGCAGTGGATCAACCCGCACGCGTGGATCCACGTGGACGTGAAGCGCCCGGACGGCAAGCTCGAGACCTGGATGATCGAAGGCGGCACGCCCAACACGCTCTTCCGGCGCGGCTTCACCAAGGACTCGCTGAAGACCGGCACGCCGATCGTCGTCGAGGGCTATCGCGCCAAGGACGGATCGATGCGCGCCAACGGGCGCGACATCACCTTTCCCGACGGCCGCAAGCTGTTCATGGGCTCGTCCGGCACCGGCGCCCCGGAAAAGTAGCGTTCGCAGAAGGGGTCTTCAGACCCGCCTGGAACTACTTGCCCAGCGGCAGCAGCGCCTGTCCGAACTCCACCACCCGCCACTCGCCGTCGATTCGCACGACGAGCTGGCCGACGGGCGTGTTGCCCTTCTGGGTCTGCATGCGAAACCCGATATCCGGCCCGGCCAGCACGACGGGCGTCACCGGCCGTGGCGCGATCGCCACCTGCGCGTAGCTCCAGGCCGCACACGCGAGCAGGACCACCCCGAATACCACCGCAGCGATTGGACGAGTTGCGAGCGCCATGAGCCCTCCTGGGTGTCCCTGGGGTAGACGTCCCGTCCGGGCGATCGGTTGGCTGACCCTCGGTCAGCGAGCGTGACCGTTGGCCGCGATGCCGAGCAGGGCGCCGGGCACGACGAACACGCCGAGAAAGAAGAGGTCGCCGCTGGCTGCGATGGCCCAGGCGCCAAACGCCATGTAGACGACGGCGATGGCGATGACGTGGCTGAGCGGCGCCTTGCCGCCACGCAGGCGATCGATGAACGTCGTCACGGCGATGAACCCGAGAATGACCATCGCCGCGCCGCCGAACATCCAGCCGATGCGGAGTCCGGTCAACAGGTCTGACGACACGTTCGTGTTGGCCAACTGCTCCGCGAGGCTCTTCCAGCCCAGAATCGAGTGGGCGGCGCTGCTCGCGAGCAGCATCAGGCCGGCGACGACGCCCAGGACCAGTCGCGCGCGTTTCATCGCACCGGCACCGTGGCGTACGCCGTGGGATCGGACACGCCCGCCTCGTGGAAGGCGTCGCGGCGTTCGCGGCACTTGCTGCACTGCCCGCAATGCGCGCCGTCTCTCGGGCTCATGCACGACAGGGTCAGCTCGAGGGGCACGCCGAGGCTGACGCCGAGCCGGATCACGTCGTGCTTGTGCATCGCCGACAACGGGGTGGCCACGTCGAGGTCATGGGCGAGGCCGAGCGAGAGCGCCCGCGCCATCGCGGCGAAGAACTCGGGCGTCGCGTCCGGGAACGGGTTGCCGGCGAGCGGGCCGAGCGCCAGCCGCGTGATGCGGTGCTGCGCGCAGTGGATGCCGGCCTTGGTGAGGAGAATCACGTTGCGGCCGGTCAGGTACACGTCCTCGTCCGGGGTGTCGAAGGCCGGCGGCTGGCCGCGCAAAGCCCAGTGCGTGGGGGCGTAGAGATCGCGCACCGTGAACGTGAGCTGGGCCGGCGCCTCCATCTCCCGGAACGGTGCGCTCGCCAGCAGGCGGCCCAGCGCGGCGCGTTCCTCCTCTTCCCATGCCAGCCCGGTGCTGACGTAGATCGGGTGCACGTGCGACGTGCGCGCCTCCGAGGCGGCGAGCACCGCACTGTCGAGACCGGCGGAGAGGAGAACGGCGGTCCTGAGCCCTGAGCCATGAGCCATGAGCCTTCGAAAGGTAACATTAGTCCCATGTACTCCGTCACCAAACGCATCGAGTTCTGCTACGGACACCGGCTGCTCGACTACGACGGCATGTGCGCGCACCCGCACGGCCACAACGCGGTGGCGGAGCTCGAGATCCAGGCGGGCGAGCTCGATCGCCGCAACATGGTGATGGACTTCGGCGACATCAAGCGCGCGATGAAGACCTGGATCGACCGCCAGCTCGATCACAAGATGATCCTGCGCGCCGACGACCCGCTGACGCCGATTCTCGAAGGCCTCGGCGAGCCGGTGTTCAAGCTGGAAAGCAATCCGACGGCGGAGCGGATTGCCCGCCTGATCTTCGAGGTGGCGCGCGAGCAGGGCCTCCCGGTGTCTCGCGTCACCGTATGGGAAACACCGGACTCGTGGGCCACTTACAGCGCCTGATCGCCTTCGATCTCGACGGCACGCTCATCGATTCCCGCCGCGACCTCGCGGATTCGGCGAACCAGCTGATCGCCGGGCTCGGCGGCCGGGCGCTGCCGGAGGAAGCGGTGGGGCGGATGGTGGGCGACGGCGCCCGCGTCCTGGTCGACCGGGCCCTGGCGGCGGCGGGGCTCGCCGATCCGGGAGATGCGCTGCCGCGCTTCCTGCAGATCTACGACTCGCGCCTGCTCGTGCACACGCAGCCGTATCCCGGTGTGCGCGCCGCCATCGAGGCGGCCCGCCGTGGCGCGCGCGTGACGATGCTCACCAACAAGCCGCTGCACCATACCGCGCGCATCGTCGCCGCGCTCGGGTGGGCGCCACTCTTCGACGAGGTCGTCGGCGGCGACAACCCGCTGGGCCGCAAGCCGGAGCCGAAGGCGCTGCAGGCGATGATGACGGCGGCCGGTGTGAGCGCCGGGCAGACCATGCTGGTGGGCGACTCGAAGGTGGACCTCGACACCGCGCGGCGCGCCGGCGTGCGGTGCTGCCTGGTGTCGTTCGGCTTCGGCTTCGAGAGCGTGGACAAGGCGCCGATCGAAGGCGAGGCGGTTGTGACCGACGTCGCCGCCCTTGTGGCCGAGATCGAGGCATTCGTTCGTGGGGGCCGCCTTTAGGCGGCCCGACCATGGGCCGGCTGAAGCCGGCCCCCACGACTAACGCGGACCTTAGATCGATCGCAGAAACGCCAGCAGTGCGGTGCGGTCGGCGTCGGAGAGCTGCTCGAAGCCGCGCCGGGCCAGCCCGGCCTCGCCGGCGTGCCGCCGTACCGCGTCTTCGGCGGTCGCCGCGGATCCGTCGTGCAGCAGCGGACGGCGCAGGCGCAGGCCCCACAGCGCCGGCGTGCGGATCTCGTCCGCCTCGGCGGGACCCTGCACGATGCCGTCACCGGTTCCGACGTCGTGCAGCAGCAGATCGGAGAAGAGCGCCACCGGTTTCCGATCGAACAGCGGATTGCTGCTCGGACCGGTGGTCAGCACGGGACGATGACACGTCGCGCAGCCGATCGCCGCGAACACCTGTTCGCCCGCGCGGGTCAGCTCGCTCGAGCCTTCGCGCGCGACCGGCCCCAGGAACTTCATGAAGCTCGCGAAGTTGTCGATGCCGCGCCGCCGCGTCCGCGGATCGGCGATGTCCTCGGGATCGGCAATCGGATCGCACGCGCGCATGCGCTCGGCGGTGACGCCGTAGGCGACCTCGGCCGAGAACACGTCGTTGGTGATGCCCATCTCATTGCGGTAGGCGTCGGCGCCGAACGTGAGCAGCGTGGCGTGCTGCCCCTTCCAGCCGAACCGGCCGATGCGCCGCTCGCCCGTCGCCGCGTCCTCGATGCGGGCCGCGCGCCCGGAGACGCCGTCGCGGTCGCGGTCGAACGGGTCTTCGAGCGCCACGATCGCGTCGTCGGGAATCGCTTCGACCAGCCCGGCGCCGAAGAGCGGAATCGGCACCCGCCGCGCGAACACGTTGGCTTCGGGCGGCACGATCGCCTGGCATCCGTGGGTGGGGATCGAGAACAGGTGAAAGAGCGTCTCGCCGCTGGCGTCGAGGG
>DATMDI010000348.1:0-2451 GCA_035557875.1 Vicinamibacterales bacterium | reverse complement strand
GGTGAACGGCAAGCTCCACCAGGACGGCTCCACCTCCGACATGATCTTCGACGTGCCGACCCTGATCTCCTACGCCAGCCAGTCGATGACGCTGGAGCCGGGCGATGTGATCTATACCGGTACGCCGGAAGGGGTTGGTCCGCTGAAGGCCGGCGACAAGGTGAGCGTGCGCATCGAGAATCTGGGCGAGCTCACGTTTGGCGTGACAGGCTCCAAATGACTGCGCTGGCGCGAGCCGCCATCGTTTGCATCGGTACCGAGCTGACGCGCGGAGAGATCAACAATACCAACGCCACCTGGCTCGCCGAGCGCTTCACCGCGCTGGGCCTGGAGGTGAGCTGCATGGAAGTAGTCGCCGACGACCCTGTCGCGATCCGCCGCACCCTCGATCAAGTCAGCTCGCACAACCGCATCGTGGCGGCGACGGGCGGACTCGGTCCCACCACCGACGACATCACCAGCGCGACCGTGGCCAGCTGGCTCGGCGTGCAGCGCTTCCGCGATGCAGAGGTGCTGGCGGGGCTCGAGGCACGGCTAGCGCGTGCCGGCCGCAGCCTGACCGCATCCAACTCCCAGCAAGCCGACTTTCCCGAAGGCGCCGAGATCCTGGAAAACCCGGACGGCACTGCGCCGGGCTTCGGTGTTCAGCGCGGCGCTTGCCGGCTCTTCTTCATGCCCGGCGTGCCGCGCGAGATGAAGCCGATGTTCGATCGCTTCGTCGCGCCCGCGGCTCAGAGCCTGGTGCAAGGTGCCCAGCACCAGATCCGGCTGCGCTGCTTCGGCGTGCCCGAATCGATGGTCAACGATCAGCTCGCGGGGGTCGAGCAGGAGCACGGGGTGCGCATCGGCTACCGCGCGCATTTCCCCGAGATCGAGGTCAAGCTGCTCGCGCTCGCGGAGAGCGCGACGGCGGCGGAAGCGAAGGCGCAGGCCGCGGCCACGGTCGCGCGCTCGCGGCTCGGAAAAGCGGTGTACTCCGAAGGCGATCGCGACCTGCCGCAGGTCGTGGGTGAGTTGCTGCGCGCACGGCAGCACAGCCTGGCGCTCGCGGAGTCCTGCACCGGCGGCCTCGTCGGTTCACTGCTCACGGCGCATCCGGGGGCGAGCGACTTCCTGCTCGGCGGAGTCATCTCCTATGCCAACCAGGTGAAGACCGATCAACTGGGCGTCGATCCCGCGGTGCTGGAGCGCCACGGCGCCGTCAGCGCCGAAGTCGCGCGCCAGATGGCGGACGGCGCGCGCCAGCGCTTCCACGCCGACCTCGCGCTCTCGCTCACCGGCATCGCGGGCCCCACCGGCGCCACCGAACAGAAGCCGGTCGGCCTCGTTTACTACGCGCTGAGCACACCCCAGCAGACCATCGTGCGCGACGTGAACGTGAGCAATCGACCGCGCGAGGGCGTGCAGCTCTACGCTGCCTGGTGCGGCCTCAACCTGATCCGCGAACAGCTCGTCGGCTGATCCGCGCGACGCTGCCAGCCAGGAGCCCCCGGGCCCAGCGGCTTGCTCAGGGCCGGGCAGGCCGGGCCTCTGCTGTCCGACCCCGACGGCATTTCGGGGCGCGCCACGACGCCAAGGCGCGGCGCGGGGCCTCGTCGCGCCGCTCAAAACCCTCCTACCAGTCGGTAGAAGCTTTTACCGATCAGTAGTGGCTCCCAGCGCGGGTGCTGGCCCGCGCGGCGCGTACGAATCGGTTCGTGGCGACGCGGTGTGGGACTCAGGCCCGGCGGTTGATGGCAGCGCCGCGCGCCGGGCCCGTTTCGTGTTGCTCGACGGGCGTGCGTCCGCGCGGTTCGGGGGGCGGAGGGGCGGGCCCCAGTCCGCAGAAGGCGACCAGGATCATCCGGAGCCCCCGCCACAATGGACGGAGCAGGTGGCGGAAGACGAACGATCGCCTCCGCCGCGTTGGCTTCGACACGGTGTTCTCCTTTGCTGAGGATCAAACGCGACGGTGAGTGCCGCGGCGATTCAGCAAAGGAGCGTGCGCAGATCGAGATACAGGTGACGCGCGTCGAAGGTCGTGCGGCGTCCAGGGGGCGCGCTGCGGGCAGTACGCGCCAGCCGCGCGGGCTGAAGCAGAGTCGAGGCGCGCAGGGGCTGGCGTTGGCGAGCGGCCGCGCGCGAGCTGGCGGATGCGCGCGCGGGCGACTGCGTCAGCCCCGCGACGGCAGTGCGTTCGGCGATCCAGGCACTCGTGTCGCGCGCTGTCTCGGCGGCGAAGGAGGGCGAGGCGAACGCGAACAGCAGCGCGCAGCAGGCGAGCAGCGCCCGGAGGAGGCGGGCCAGCTGGCGTTCGCGCGGGGACATCTGGTCAACCTAGCTACGCTCGAGCCGGGCGCAAGGATTTGAACGGTGCCCCGAAGCGACGCGCGGCGCCGGATGGCGGAGGCCCGGCCCACGTGCTGTTGCGGGGGTGGGTGAGGGCTAGGGGTTGGGTTAGAGCTAGGGCTA
>DATMDI010000347.1:0-6141 GCA_035557875.1 Vicinamibacterales bacterium | reverse complement strand
CGCTGACGTCGCAGAAGCTGACGTAAGTGGGATCGGCGATGAGCTGGTAGTGGACGTAGAGCGAGGCGACAGAGGCACCCAGCGCGGCCAGGGCCAGCACCAGGAGCAGGGGGCGTCCGTACTTCGACATCATAGGCAGTGGCATCGTAAGGAAGCCCCGTGGGGCTGTCAACCGCGCTACTGAAGCTTGTATCCGCTGGCGACGTCCGCCAGGGGGGTTGTGTTCTGGCGAATCAGGTTGGCCTCGTCCACGGCGAAAAAGCGGGTGCCGGTCGTCCCGGGCGACCCGGGTTCGGCGGAGGCGAAGAACCCCGATTTGGGATCGGCCGCGGCGTTGTTGCAGGTGCGGGCCTTGTCGGTCACTTTCGCGCTGCCCGGCTTGTCCGCGATCGTGAAGAGGTACCCGTCCTTCGTGCTGTCGGGACTCACCGCTTCGGCGAGGTCGGGCGAAATGAACCCCTGCCCGCCGGCCACGGGCGGCTTGGCCAGGTCGGCCATCGACGTCGCGTAGCCGCCGCCGCCGCACGCCGACGCGTAGGCCGCCTCGGCGTCCGCAATCACCTTCATCGACGCAATCGCCGACGTCTCGTTGGTGCTCATGACGTAGCGGCGGTAGCCCGGAACGGCCAACGCCGCCAGGATGCTCAGAATCGTCACCACGATGAGCAGTTCGATGAGCGTGAAGCCGTCGTGCCGGTGTGAACTCATTGTCGCGGGCTCCTCCCCCGGATCTGAGGGATAGACGACCATTCTGTCACATCAGTCTGGGACAGGTGGGACGGGTAGGACGGGTCGGACAGGTGGGTAAAGCTCTTACCTGTCCTACCTGTCTCACCTGTCCTACCTGTCCGGGCCGTACACGAGAAAGGGGAGGAGCAGAAGCTCCTCCCCTCGATTCACCCCGTGCCAAAGCTACTGGAGGGGAATGCCGTCGCCGATCGCCGTCAGCGCGGCCGTGCCCTGGCGGATCATTCCGCTGTGATCGGTCGCGAAGAAGCGGGTGCCGGTGGTGCCCGCGGTGCCCGGAGCCGTCGCCGCGAAGAACTGTGTGCTGGAGTCCGCACTCGCCGCGTTGCAGGTGTCAAGCTTGGCCAGCACCGAGGTGCCCGCGGGGCCGTTGGCGACGGTGAAGAAGTAGCCGCTCTTCAGGTGCGTCGCGTTAACCGCTGCCGTCAGGTCCGCCGGGATGAACGCCGGCCCGCCGGCCGTCGGAGCCTTGCCCAGGTCGGCCACGGTCACCGCGTAACCGCCGCCGCCGCACGCCGACGCGTAGGTGGCCTCAGCGCTCGCCATCGTCCGGATGGAACCGATCGCCGACGCCTCGTTGCCCGACATGCGGGCGCGGAGCAGGCCGGGCACCGCGATCGCCGCGATGATGCCGATGATCGCAACCACGATCAGCAGCTCGATCAGCGTAAAGCCTTCGTTCTTCTTGATGTTCTTCACTAGTCAGTCTCCTTGGACGGCGCCCGGGTCATGCCCGTGGCGGGTAGCCTCTGCTTCAATCACCGGCGCCGCGACTCGTGCGCCTCTCGATGCCCGGAAAAGAGCAACGGGGGTGCCAACGCAACGAGAGGTTCAGCGGGAGTGGCAAGGCGCTGAAGGAGAGCGATGCGCCGTGCGGGTTCGTGCAGAACGGCGGCGCTCGGCCGATGCGCCGCGTGCCGGAGCGTTGACACAAACTGTCAGGGGCACTGCCACGGAATGGCAGTAGCTGCGTGCCTCCTCGGAATACCCCGGGGCATGCGATTGCCTTTAGCCTCTTGCCTCAAGCCTCTGGCGAAGGTGGGGCTATTCGTCACCTTCGCGGAGCTTGTACTTCTTCGCGTAGTAGCGGAATGAGCGGAAGCTCATGCCGAGCATCTCGGCGGCCTTCACCTGCACGCCGCCGGCGCGTTCGAGCGCCAGAGCGAGGTAGTGACGGTAGAACGCTTCGCCCCGGGCCTCGAGGTCGAACCCCTCGGCGAGATCCGGCAGGCTCGACTCGGCACCGCGGGCGCCGCCCGGCCGATCGGATCGGCCTGCGCGAAAGTGCGCGGGCAGCGACTCGGGCAGAATCACCGGCGACGGCTCGAGCGCCACCGCGCGCTCGATGACGTTCTGCAGCTCGCGCACGTTGCCCGGCCAGTCGTAGGCCGTGAGCAGGGCCTGGGCCTCGCTCGAAATCGAGGTCAGCGGCTTCCCCATCTGCTCGGCGAACTTCGGCAGGAAGTGCTCGGCCAGCAGCGGGATGTCCTCGCGCCGATCGCGCAGCGGCGGCAGGTGGATCTCGATGACGTTGATCCGGTAGTAGAGGTCTTCACGGAATTTCCCCTCGCCTACGAGCTTGGCGAAGTCCTGGTTGGTGGCGGCCACGATGCGGATGTCGGCCTGCACTTCCTCGGTGCCGCCCAGGCGGCGGAAGCGGCGATCCTGCAGCACGCGCAGCAGCTTCACCTGCATCGTCGCGTCCATCTCGCCGATCTCGTCGAGGAAGATCGTGCCGCGCTCGGCGACCTCGATCAGCCCCTTCTTCATCGTCTCGGCGCCGGTGAAGGCGCCCTTCATGTGGCCGAAGAGCTCCGACTCGAGCAGCGTCTCGGGTACCGCGCCGCAGTTGAGCGCCACGAACGGATGCTCGCGCCGCAGCGAGTTCTCGTGGATCGCGCGCGCCACCATTTCCTTGCCGGTGCCCGATTCGCCGGTGACCAGCACCGTGCTGCCGGTCTTGGCGACGGTGCCTACCATCTGGAAGAGCGCCAGCATCGCCGGGCTGCGGCCGATCACGTTCGACATCCCGTGCTGCGCGTGCAGGGCACGCTTCAACAGGACGTTCTCTTCCTTCAACCGGCGCGCTTCGAGCTGCTGGCGCACCTTGAGCCGCAGCTCGTCCACGTTGAACGGCTTGGTCAGGTAGTCCACGGCACCGAGCCGCATCGCCTCGACCGCGGTATCGGTGGAGGCGAACGCAGTCATCATGAAGACGACGATGTCGCGGTTGACGTCCTTGGCCACGCGCAGGACATCCACGCCGGTCGCGTCCGGCATCTGGATGTCGGACACGAGAAGGTCGAAGCTCTCGCGGCGCAGCAGCTCGATCGCTCGCTTGCCGTTCTCGGCCATCTGGACGTCGTAGCCGTCGCGCTTGAGGACGATTCGGAGCATGTCGCGCATCGACTGCTCGTCGTCCACGATCAGGAGCCGGGCGACGGCCGGCTTGACCGGGGCGGGACGGGCGGCTTCGCGCGCCTGGGCCAGTCCGGAGGCCGCCGGCGTCACGACAGCGCCTCCGCGAGCTCCGCATCAGTGGCCGCGCCGGCGGTGTCGCCCTGGGCCGCCGGGAGCACCACGCGCATCGTCGTGCCCTGACCCACCCGCGAGCTCACATGAATCGAGCCCTTCGCGCCGGTCACGATGCGATGGACCGTCGCCAGCCCGAGCCCGGTGCCCCGGTCGAAGGTGCTGCGAAACGGCTGGAAGATCCGATCGATGTCGGCTGGATCGATGCCGCAGCCTTCGTCCTCGACGCGGAGCGCCACGGTGCAGCCGTCCGGTGTCTCGACGGCCAGGCGCAGGCGGCCCCCGCCGTTCATGGCGCGCAGCCCGTTGGTCGCCAGGTTCCACACCACCTGACGCATCTGGTTGTCGTCGAACTCCAGCCACACCGGGCCTGGCGGTACCTCGACGTCGACGGTGTGATGCTCGTGCACGTCGGCGCCGTTGCGCAGCAGCCGCGCGGTGTCGCTCACGACCTGCGCCAGATCGAACCGGGTGATGCTGGCCCGCTGCGGGCGGGCGTAGGCCAGGAACGACCGGATCGTCTCGTTGAGCCGATCCGACTCGCGCAGCACGATGTCCATGAGCTGCTCCTGGTCGCCGGTCAGCGGCAGTTCGGCGCGCAGCACCTGGAGCGAGCCCGACATCGACGCCAGCGGGTTGCGGATCTCGTGGGCGATGCCGGCGGCCATCTCGCCCACCGCCGACAGTCGCTGGCGCACGCCAGCCTCGCGCTCGAGGCGCTTGACGTCGGTGACGTCCTGGAAGGTGAAGAGGTAGCCGGTACGGCCGTCGGGAAACGACAGCCGGGCCGCGGTAACGCCGAGCTCGATGTCGCGACCGTCCTCGGTCCGCACGGCGAAGTCGCCGCGCTGGCTGCGGGCGCGCCCGAGCGTGCTGAGGCGGTTGACGAAGTGCGACGGCAGGCCCAGTACCGAAGCGGCGTGGCGGCCGACGACCTGTCCCATGTGCACGCCGGTGATGGCCGACGCCGCGCGATTGAAGGTGAGAATCCGGCAGTCGGCGTCGGCGGTGACCAGACCGCTGACCAGGCTGTTGATGACGTGCTCGTTGAACGCACGCAGGTCCTCGATGGTTTCCGAGGCCGTGACCAGGCGCCGCCCGGTAAACCGCAGCCGCTCGGCCAGCGCGCCGGCGAGCGATCCGAGGGCAACGAATCCGAACAGGTTGGTGGCGAGCACGTACTGCGCGAACCGCGGCGCCGGCAGCCCCGAGTCGGCGGTCACCGCCCAGTGCGGAAAGGTGTCGAGGGTCGTGTACTGGCTGAGGACGATGCCCAGGTAGAACACCGCGCTCACACCCGCCACCAGGAGCGCCCCGGGACGGTGGCGCAGCGTGCTGGCGGCAATGATCGGCAGCAGGTAAAGCGACGGAAAGTCGCTCATGATGCCGCCGGTCACGTAGACGAACGCCGACACGATGCCGGCATCCACCGTGAGTTGCAGGTCCACCAGCCACGGGTTGGCGTCCACGTGGCGCAGCGTCGCCAGGTAGACGACGCTCAGCAGGTAGGTGAGCCCGATCAGAAAGAAGAACGGGTTGACGGGAAAGGCGCCCGGCGTCGCGAGCTGCACCAGCGTCGCGGTGCCGAGGATGATCGTCGAGATCACCACCCGCCCCGCGACGAATGGCGACACCCGCGACCGCAAGGTCACGCGCCGCGCGCCGTCGTCGTCCGTGCCGTGCGCCAGGCTCACCGGTGTGACTAGGAGCCCGTCAGCTTGCTGATCAGGCTGAAGATCGGCATGTACATCGCGATGACGATGCCGCCAACCACGCCGCCCAGCACGGCGATCATGATCGGCTCGAGCAGCGTCAACAGGCCGGCCACGGCGACGTCCACCTCTTCCTCGTAGAAGTCCGCGATCTTGCCCAGCATGGTGTCGAGCGCGCCCGTGGTTTCGCCGACGCTGATCATCTGGACCACCATCGGCGGGAACACGGTGGTTTCCTTGAGCGGCGCGGCAATCGTCTCGCCGCCCTCGATGCTCTTGCGGGTGGCGTAGAGCGCCTGCTCGACGACCGCGTTGCCGGCGGTCTTGGCGGTGATGTCCAGCGCTTCGAGAATCGACACGCCCGAGGCGAGCAGGGTCGCCAGCGTGCGGCAGAAGCGGGCCACCGCGATCTTGCGCATCAGGTTGCCCATCACCGGCATCTTGAGCAGCAGCCGGTCCAGCGTCATGCGCCCGCCGGGCGTGTTGTAGTAGGCGCGCAGGCCGAACACGAAGGCGAAGATGCCGGCGATCACGAACGGCATGAAGCGCACCAGGCCGTTGCTGAGCGCGATGACCACGCGGGTCGGAAGCGGCAGGTCGGCGCCCAGGCCTGCGAACAGGTTGGCGAAGGTCGGGATGACCTTCCAGAGGATGACGCCGACGACGACCGTGGCGATGACGATGATCGCCACCGGGTAGATCATCGCGGACTGCACCTGGTTCTTCAGCTTGACGGCCTTTTCGATGTAGGTGGCCAGCCGCTTGAGAATGGTGTCGAGGATCCCGCCGGCCTCGCCTGCGGCAATCATGTTGGTGTAGAGCGGGTCGAACACCTTCGGGTTCTTCTTCATCGCGTCGGCGAGCGACGCGCCGCCCTCGACCTCGGCCCGGGTCTCGAGGATCACCAGGCCGAAATTCTTGTCTTCCTCCTGCGTGCCCAGGATCTCGAGGCACTGCACGAGCGGCAGACCAGCGTCGATCATCACCGAGAACTGGCGCGTGAACACGGCCAGGCTTTTCGGCGACACGCCCTTCTTCCGCTTGATGGAGGGCGCGGCCGCGGCCGTCTTCTCCTTCACCGGGTTGATCTTGGTGACCATCACCTGGTCGCGGCGCAGCGCGGCGACGGCGGCCTCCATCGAGTCCGCCA
>DATMDI010000346.1:0-6496 GCA_035557875.1 Vicinamibacterales bacterium | reverse complement strand
CCGCGAGCCAGCGCGATCTGCTGACGAAGGTCATCGATGTCTACACCGGTTTCATGGCCAGCGACATCGCCGACGAACGGACCGCGAAGCTGAAGAAGGCGGGGCTGGAGAAGATCACGTTCGCCTGGGCCGGCGAAGCCGAGCGCGGGAAGAAGCACTACTATCGCGTGCAGGGACCGACGTTCCTCATCGAGTTCGACAACTCGCAGAACAACGGCAACCACATCCACTCGGTCTGGCGGGACTTCACCAACGACTTCGGCCGCGACTTGCTGCGCGAGCACCTCGCGTCCGTTCCGCACTGATCTCGATCGCGAACCGGCGTTAAGCCGGTTTGCCAGATACTGCCGCGCGACCCGCGCTCTTGGCGGGTTGCGCCCGAACCGGCGTTAAGCCGGTTTGCCAGATACTGCCGCGGCCCGCGTCCAGCAGCTCGCGCAAGCTCCCGGCTCTCACCCTGAGAGCCGGGAGCCCCACTGTGGTCCCCATTGGGCTCACCGATAGAGGAACCGGTGCCCGGTGGACGCGAACGTCGGGTACCACTCCTTGATCGGGAGCGGCGCGTCCTTGCCGGCCTCACCGAAGGTGATCGCCGGCGCGTTGCGGCCGGGTCGATTCACCAACTCCGTGAAGCCCATGTAATAGACGACGCCGTTGCGGCTCGACACCCGCACCACTTCGAGCGCGCCGTTCGGCGCCGCACGTTCGAACACGTAGGTACCCGCAGCCAGCGAGACGCCCGGAAGCGCCACCGGCCTGCTGAACGTGAGCTCGATCCTCTGGCTGGGGCTGACGCCGCCGTCGCTCGGGGCCGCCACCACCAGCCCTGTGAGCGCCAGGGCGAAGACCCCCAGCGCTGCCCGCCGATGCAATCGATTGGTCATTTTCGTAACCCTCCTCTGCCCTCCCTAACGGGTCGTGTCGCGCGTACCGCACAGCTGTTCGGATCGACCTTCCGTGGCGTTGAACAAGGTGAGCAGGAAAAAGCTCTACTGCCGGCTGGGGCGCCGGCGGCACAGGACGGAGAACGACGATGCAGACCCTCCAGACAGCCGCGAACGACCATTCGACCGGGACGTTGGAGCTGCTCGAGCTGTACCGGGGCGGAAACTCCACGGCACGTGACCAGCTCATCGAGCGCTGCCTGCCGCCGCTGCGACGCTGGGCGCGCGGCCGCTTGCCGCAGTGGGCCCGCAGCGCTGCCGACACCCAGGACCTGGTACAGGATGCAGTGATGAAGGCGCTGCCGCACTTGCACGCGTTCGAAGTGCGCCGCCCCGGGGCGCTGCAGTCGTACCTGCGCGAGGCGGTGCAGAACCGCATCTACGACGAGGTGCGCAAGGTGAGCGCCCGGCCGGGCGTGGCGGAGCTCCCCGCGGAGATGCCCGACGATGCGCCGTCGCCGCTCGAGCAGGCGATCGGCCGGCAAGGATTCGAGCGCTACCAGCAGGCGCTGAAGTCACTCACGCCGCTCGATCGGGAGGCCATCGTCGCGCGCGTCGAGCTGCAATACAGCTACGAGGAAGTCGCGGCCGCGATCGGCAAGACCAACGCCAACGCCGCCCGGATGGCGGTCACGCGCGCCATCGTCCGCCTGGTCGCGGCGATGCAGCACCAGCGCTGAGCGCTCGCGGTCGGCCTGAAGACCGGCCGGCCGCGACGTCAGCCCGTGGTCCCACCTACAATCGCGGCAGGTGCCGTGTGCCCAGGCCTGACGCGTACGAACGATTCCGAGTGGCGTTTCCCGAGTACGAGTCCACGCAGGCGCTCGACGAGCTGCGCGCCACCGAGTACGCGCGGCTCGACGAGCAGCAGCACACCTACCTCGACTACACAGGCGCGGGGCTCCATGCCGCGTCGCAAGTGCGTGAGCACGCCGAGTGGCTGGCGTCGAGCGTCTTCGGCAACCCGCACTCGGCCAGCCCGGCGTCATCGGCCGCGACCGCGGCGGTGGAAGAGGCGCGACGCGCCGTGCTGCGCTGGTTCAACGCCACGCGCGACTACATCGCCGTGTTTACGCAGAACGCCAGCGCGGCGCTCAAGCTGGTGGGCGAATCGTATCCGTTCGCCGAGGGCGGACGGCTGCTGCTCACGGCCGACAACCACAACTCGGTGAACGGGGTGCGGCAGTTCGCGGCGGCGCGCGGGGCTGCGGTGGAGTATGCCGGGCTCACGTTTCCCGAGCTCCGCCTCGATCGTGGTGACGTGTCGGCGCGGCTCGCCAGCGCCACCGGCGCGGCCCGGCGCCTGTTCGCGTTCCCCGCCCAGTCGAATTTCTCGGGCGTGAAGCACCCGCTCGATCTCGTGGACGAGGCCCAGGCGCTCGGCTGGGACGTACTGCTGGACGCGGCCGCCTTCGTAGCGACCAACCGGCTCGATCTCGAAGCGGTCCGGCCCGATTTCGTCACCGTCTCCTTCTACAAGATGTTCGGTTACCCCACCGGCGTCGGGTGCCTGCTGGCGCGGCGCGACGCGCTTGCCCGCCTGGAGCGGCCGTGGTTCGCCGGCGGCACCGTCAACTTCGCCACCGTGCAGGTGCGCGCGCACCTGCTCTCGCCAGGCGAGGCGGGCTTCGAGGACGGGACGCTGAACTTCCTGGCGATCCCCGCCGTGACGATCGGCCTGCGCCATCTCGAGCGGGCCGGCATGGATCGCATTGCCACTCGCGTGCGCTGCCTCACGGGCTGGCTGCTGCAGGAACTGATGGCACTACGGCACGCGAACGGCCGATCGCTGGTGCGGCTGTACGGTCCGATCACGACTGCCATGCGCGGCGGCGTGGTGACCATGAACCTCTACGATCCCGACGGGCACCTGCTCGACTACCGGCGCATCGAGGAGCTTGCGGGCGCGACCCGGATCTCGCTGCGCACCGGCTGCTTCTGCAATCCGGGCACCGGCGAGACCGCCGAGCACATCACCGAGGACGACATCCAGGCGGCGCTCGATCACTCGCACGACATGTCGCTGCCGCGCTTCCTGCAGTTCATCACCCACCGCGGCGGCAAGAGCGCCGGCGCCATCCGCGTCTCAGTGGGCCTCGCGAGCACATTCGCCGACGTGCAGCGCTTCGTCGAATTCGCCGCGTCGTTCTGCGACCAGACGCGGCTGTCGATCGGTGAGACGTCGTTCGACATCGCCTCCTGCCGCATCATCCGCGACGGCAGTTGAGTTCGCCTCTCGCACTTCCTGCGTACTCGGACCGGAATACTCGGGAAATCGCTGAATCCCCGCGTGGCACTCTGCTCGCAGACGGTGCTATCGTGGGCGCATGCACGGCGGTGACGACATGAACCCGGCCACTTCCCGCGCGAAGCTCACCTACGACGACTTCCTGCTGTTCCCGGACGATGGACAGCGGCACGAGCTGATCGATGGGGAGCATTATGTGACGCCGTCGCCGAACACGAAACACCAGCGCGTCTCGGGGAACCTGCATTTCCTGGTCCGCGGCTGGCTCGAGCAGCACCCAGTCGGACAGGTGTTCTACGCGCCGTTCGACGTCGTGTTCACGCGCTTCGACGTGGTCGAACCGGATCTGCTGTACCTCTCGCACGCCCGCGCCAAGGCTGCACTGACGGCCGCCCACGTCAAGGGCGTACCTGAACTGGTGATCGAGATTGGATCGCCATCGACACGGAAGCGCGACGAGACGATCAAACGGCGGTTGTACGAGCGCGAGGGTGTGTCCGAATACTGGGTCGTCGATCCCGATCTCGATGTGATCCGGGTCTACCGGCGTGACGGCGGGAGCTTCGCGCGTGCCGTCGAATTGTCGGTCGAGGCGGGCGAGACACTCAACTCGCCGCTCTTCGACGGCCTGGGACTGCGCCTCGTGGACGTCTTCCACGATTCGTCCGGAGCAGCCTGACGCGGGTCGACGTGGGGGCCGGCTTCAGCCGGCCCTGGGTTGGCCGCCTGACCACCTACGCTAAAGCTACGGTGGTCCGCCATAGCCTTGGCGACGGCGGAAGGCGGCCCCTACTGTGCGGGCGGTGCGGCAGGCTGGGCCAGCACCGGACGCTCGGTGAGCGTGCGGCCGTCGGCGAGCGTCACCGAGACGAACAGGCCGCCGGGGTCGCCGTTCTTGAGCGGCCGCACGGTGACGCTCACTTCGTCGCCCGGCTTGACCGTGGTGGCCTTCCATCCGGCGCGCACCAGGTACGACGGCGCCGTCATCTCGACCGTCCAGGTCACGACCTTCCCCTCGCTCGCGACCTCCACTTCCATCCACGAGTGCGGGTTCTGCCAGCTGAAGGCCTTGATCGTACCCTTGAGTTCCACCGTCTTCGAGCGGTCGATGCCCGCGGCAGCGTGGTGCGCCGTCGCCGTGGCGACGACGAGAGACAGGATCGCGAGAGTGGCGACAATGCGTGAGGTCATCGAACGTTGTCCTTCGACTGCGTGCTCGGGATGTGCTGGTTGAGATCGGGCAGGCACTGCACTTCCTGTATGTCCTGGTCGTCCACGCGGTTCCATCGCTTGGTGAACTTCATCTCGCCTTCCCACCCCTTGGGATCGGTGAGCGTGTACTCGATTTCCAGCGCGGCGCCGCTGTTCACCGGCTTGATCCGCTCGACGATGTGCAGTTCATCGCTCGCGGGGACGCCGGAGTCGATCCAGTGGTGGTGACCCACGAAGTACTTGGTGTCCACCACCAGCGTGTCCTTCTCCCAGCGGCCGATCGACTCGCCGTTGAAGCTGCGGACCACGATGTCGGGATCGGAATGCGGGCGGCCGTCGATGAAGATGGTGCGGAAGCTATTCATAAACCCGCTCACCATGTAGATGACCGTGGGCTTCTGCACCATGGCGATTGGCCACACACGCGTCATGATCATCGGCAGGCCGGCGGGCCAGCACTGACCGATGTCGTCGCGGTACACCTTGCCCTCGGCTTGCGCCTTGCGCGCCGCGTCGAAGTGGACCTGGGCCGCCGGCGTGAGCTTGACGGTGGGCGGCGGCGGGCCGAAGCGCCACGAGCCGGCAAACCGCAGGTCGTTGAGCCAGGTGCCGGTGATGTCGAAGGGCGGCGCCGGCCGCGCCTTGTTCAAGTTCGCGGGCGCCAGCGCGCCCAGCGGTGCGGCCGGATCGGCAGCCGGCTGTTGCGCGCGAACCACCCCGCCGGACGCCGCGACGAGCAGCGTTGCGACGGCGGCGGTGAATACGTTCGATCCCCTCATGCCCTTCCTCCGAATCACTGCCCGAGCCGCAACCGTACCGCGCCGTTGGAGTCCACGTACTCGCGGTTGTTCTCGCACACGAACTCGACCATCTTGTAGTTGGGCATCCGGCGGTAGGCCAACGTGTAGGTGAGCGGCTTCTCGAGCGCGATCGGATCCTCGATCGTGATCTGATCGTGCAGGTAGTCGGACGCCACCAGCCGGATCCGCTCGGTGATCCGCATTTGATCGCTGTGCGGGATCATCTGGTAGGCCGGAATGGTCGCCTTGATGCCGACCGTATCCACGACCAGCGTGTCGCCCTCCCAGCGCCCGACCGAGTGCCCGTAATAGCCGGGCGGCACCTCGTCGATCGGCATCTGCGGCTGGTTCATGAACACGCGGCGCACCTCGCTGAAGGCCTCGGTGACCATCGTGACCTGCGTGGGCCGCTGAATGATCTCCAGCGGGTACAGTGCCACAGACATCATGCGCGGCATTCCGTACGGGATGCAGTCCACGGCCGGCGTGGCCAGCGGCTCGCCACGCTTGGTGGCTGCGTCTTCGGCGGCGCGGCGCTCGTCCCAGGACGTCTTGTACGTGCCCTTCAGCAGGATCGGCGTCGCGGGCGGAGCCGCGAACTTCGGGTCGGCGCCACGCCCGCCGCGATACGGCGCCCACGCGCCCGACAGATCCGGCGGCGCCTGCTGCGCGGTCAGCGGCACGACGAGCAGCGTCGCGGTCAGCGCGACGCACGCCAGGCGTCCGCTCACGGCTGCCCTCCCGCGGGGCCGGGCCCGTTGGCGAGCACGCGGCCGTCAGCCAGCGTGATGCGCACCAGCAGACCAGCCGGCTGGCCACTGCGCAACGGGCTGATCACGACGGTGACGGTCTGCTTGGGTTTCACGTCGGTGAACTTCCAGCCGCCCTGCTGGAGGATGCTGGTGCTCCCGAGCTCCACGGTCCAGTGCTTCGGCGGGTTGGCGCCGTTGGGCACGTCGATTTCGATATAGGCGTGCGGGTTGGTCCACTGGAACTGGGTCACGGTCCCGGTGAGCGTGATGCGGTTCGTGGTGTCGAACATCGCAAACGAATGGTGCGCCTGCACGCGCGCCGCGCCACAGAGCGCCAGCATCCCCAGTACGCCCCACAGGGCCAATTGCCTTCGCATGGATGCGGAATGTACCACGGGGGTTGCGCTGCGCGAAAATCAAACTTCAGGAAAATCGCCCCTGCGAAGCGCTGGCCGACCGATCAGCGCGGCCGCTGTGTCCGCGTCCGAGAACAGCCGTCCGTTCAGGTCGGGCGCGCCAACGTGGGCCGGGCGCGAGGTT
>DATMDI010000345.1:0-8820 GCA_035557875.1 Vicinamibacterales bacterium | reverse complement strand
CTGGGCCTTCTCTCCACCGCCGCGGCGCACGGCCTCGACATCAGCACGGCGGATTGGCAACCGGTGCGCGAGTATCTCGACGGCGTCTCGCGGTCGCGGGCGATCAAGGGTTTCTCGTCGCAGGAGACCGCGACGTTCATCTTCTCGCTCAAGAAGCCGCTCTTCAAGCGGGTGCGCCGGCTGCTCGCCAGCGAACCGGCAGCGCTCGCGGACGAGACCTGGGCCGTCACCGAGTTCGTGGACGCGCTCGGCATGTACACCGTGAAGTCGTTCCAGAAGAGCCGCGAAGAAGTGATCGCCCGGCAGCAGGAGGAGATGCTGGAACTGTCCACGCCGGTCATCAAGCTCTGGGACGGCATCATCGCGCTGCCGATGATCGGCACGCTCGACAGCGCCCGGACCCAGGTCGTGATGGAGTCGCTGCTGCAGCGGATCGTCGACATCGGCGCGGAGATCGCGATCATCGACATCACCGGCGTGCCGACGGTGGACACACTGGTCGCCCAGCACCTGCTCAAGACGGTCACCGCCATCCGGCTGATGGGCGCCGACTGCATCATCAGCGGCATCCGTCCCCAGATCGCCCAGACCATCGTCCATCTCGGCATCGATTTGCAGGGCGTGATCACCAAGGCCACGTTGGCCGACGCACTGGCCCTGGCGCTGCAGCGCACCGGGCAGGCCATCACCAAGGCCAAAGTGGCCTAAATGTCGATGGAACGAATCCCGATCCTCCGCATGGGGAATCTCCTGCTCGTCACCATTCAGGTGGACATGCACGACCAGCTGGCGCGGGTGCTGCAGGACGACCTCACCAGCCAGATTGAAAAGACCGGCGCCAAAGGTGTGCTGATCGACATCTCGGCGCTCGACCTGGTGGACTCGTTCATCGGCCGGATGATCGCGAACATCTCCGCCATGTCGCGCATCCTCGACGCCCAGACGGTCGTCGTGGGCATGCGCCCGGCCGTGGCCATCACGCTGGTCGAGCTCGGCCTCGATCTGGCCGGGGTCGATACCGCGCTCGACGTCGAGCGCGGCATGAAACGTCTTCGCTCGCGGCTCGCCGCAGCCTCCCACGATGCCCCCGACACAAACTGACACCGTCAGCATCCGCACCGAGCAGGACGTGGTCGTGGCGCGCCAGCACGCCCGCCGGCTCGCGCTCGAAGCGGGTTTCGGCATCGTCGATCAGACCAAGATCGTCACCGCGGCGAGCGAACTGGCCCGCAACGTCGTCGTCTACGGGCAGGGCGGTGTGATGCGGTCGGAGATCGTCGCGGACGGCAGGCGCCAGGGGCTGCGACTGGCCTTCGTCGACGAAGGGCCGGGGATTCCCGACCTCAAGCTGGCCCTCACCGACGGGTGGACCTCGGGGAAGGGTCTCGGGCTGGGCCTCTCGGGCGCGAAGCGGTTGATGCACGATTTCGAGATCGAAACCTTCCCGGGCCAGGGCACGCGCGTGACCGTCACCCGCTGGAAGTGATCCGACGGCTGATGAACGACCAGGTCGCCGTGGCCGTCACCGAACCGAGCCAGGTGGGCGAAGCACGCCGCACCGCGGCGCGGCTGGCGCAGGACGCGGGCCTGCCGGAAGTGCGACGCGCCGAGGTCGCCATCGTCGCCACCGAGCTCGCCGGCAACCTGGCGAAATACGGCGAGCAGGGCCGGCTGTTCCTGCAGACGTTGCGCTCGCCTCGCGGCTGTGAGGTGGAGCTGCTCGCCGTCGATCGGGGGCCGGGCATGGCCGACGTGCAGCGCTGCCTTCGGGACGGCTTCTCGAGCGCCGGCACGCCCGGCACCGGACTTGGCGCGGTGCGGCGCCTGTCCTCCGAGTTCGACATTCATTCGACGCCCGGGGCCGGCACCGTCGTCCTGTCGCGCATCGGAGCCGACCCGGCACCAGCCGCCGGCGCATCGTCGTTTCACTGGGCGGCGGTGTCCACGCCGGCACTCCACGAGCTGGTCTGCGGCGACATATGGCGGATCCTCGAGCGCGATGGATCGCTGGCGGTCATGGTCGCCGATGGGCTCGGTCACGGCCCGCAGGCGGCGGCCGCTGCTTCACGCGCCGCCGACGAGTTCGACGCCGGCGGCTTCGATGGCCCGGGGCCGTTCTTCGAGTCGGCGCACCGGGCGCTGGTCGGCAGCCGCGGCGCGGCCCTCGCCGCTGCGCTCGTCACGCCAGGCGGCGGCATCCGCTACGCCGGGATCGGCAACATCGCCGGATCGATCGTGCAGGCCGACGAAAGCCGCGGCCTCATGAGTCACAATGGCACGGTCGGGTTGCAGATGCGCAAGGCTCAGCCGCTGGACTACCCCTGGCCCGACGGCGCGCTGCTGATCATGCATTCGGACGGCATCTCCCACCGCTGGACGGTGAACGGACACGACGGCCTGCAGTCGCGCCATCCCGCCGTGATCGCGGCGGTGCTGCACCGCGATCACACGCGCGGCCGCGACGACTCCACGGTCGTGGTCATCCGGCGGTCCTCGGCGGCAGCCGGAGGCGGCTCGCGATGAGCGACGAGCTGACGCGGCTTCGCGCGCAGGTGGAAGCGCTCACCACCGAGCTGGCCGAAACCAATCATGGGGTCGTGGCGCTGTACGCCGAGCTCGACGACAACGCCGTCCGACTGCGCGAGGCGTCCGAGCTCAAGAGCCGGTTCCTCTCGTACATGAGCCACGAGTTCCGGACGCCGCTCGGCGCCATCCGCAGCATCGCCCGGATTCTGCTCGACCGCCTCGACGGCCCGCTCACCGACGAACAGCAGCGTCAGGTCGCGTTCATCCAGTCGTCGGCGACCGAGCTCTCCGATATGGTGGACGACCTGCTCGACCTGGCCAAGGTCGAGGCGGGCCGGGTGACGATTTCCCCCGCCTGGTTCGACATGGTGGATCTCTTCTCGGCGCTGCGCGGCATGTTCAAGCCGATCCTGTCCTCGGAGTCGGTGTCGCTCATCTTCGAGGAACCGACCGGCGTCCCGCCCGTGTACTCGGACGACAAGAAGCTGTCGCAGATCCTCCGCAACTTCATCTCCAACGCGCTGAAGTTCACGCCGCGCGGCGAGGTCCGCGTGACCGCGCAGCTGGCCGGCACCGATCGCGTGACGTTCGCCGTCACCGACACCGGCATCGGCATCGCCGCGGAGTATCTCGGGGAGATTTTCCTGGAGTTCGTCCAGGTGGAGGGGCCGATCCAGAAACGGCTGCGCGGCAGCGGGCTCGGCCTGTCGCTCAGCAAGAAGCTGGCGGAAGTGCTGGGCGGCGACGTGGGCGTGACCAGTACCCTGGGTGCGGGATCGACGTTCTGGGTGACGATTCCGCTGGAGTTGTCCGCCCATACCGCGATCGTGCCGTCACAGCTGCGCGCGGGGCCCGAGGCGGGCAATGGCCACTAGGACGAACGCGACGATCCTGGTCGTGGACGACACCCCGGCGAGCCGCTACTCGACGAGCCGGGTACTGCGCTCCGAGGGGTTCATCGTGGTCGAGGCGTCGACCGGGCAGGAGGCGCTGGAGCTGGCGCGATCGGGCCCGGATCTGATCGTGCTCGACGTCAACCTGCCCGATATCGACGGCTTCCAGGTGTGCCGGATGCTGCGGGCGGATCCGGCGACGTCGCGAACGCCGGTCATCCATCTCTCGGCGACGTTCGTGGAGGCGGCCGACCAGGTGCAGGGGTTCGAAGCCGGCGCCGACGGCTACATCACGCACCCGGTTGAGCCGCCGGTGCTCGTCGCCACGGTCAACGCCTTCCTGCGCACGCGCCGCGCCGAAGACGCGATGCGGGCGAGCGAGGTCAAGTTCCGCGCGGTGTTCGACCAGGCGCCGAACGGCATCGCGCTGCTCAGCGAGGATTTCGTCTATCTCGACGCCAACCCCGCGGTCTGCCGCACGCTCGGGTATGAGTGCGACGACATCGTCGGCCATCGGCTCGCCGATTTCATCGACGGCCCGGCGGAGCCGATCGTCGGCGAGATCAGCGAAGGCCTGAAGTCGGCCGGGGAATGGCGCGGCGTCTTTGCCGTTCGGCACGCACGCGGAACCCCCGTGCATCTCGAATGGTGCCTGTCGCAGCACGTCGCACCCGGCACGATTCTGGCGACGACCACCGACATCACCGAGCGCAAGGCGATCGAAGCCGAGCGCGAACGGCTCCTGGCCAGCGAGCAGCGGGCGAGGGCCGAAGCCGAGCGCGCGAACAACATCAAGGACGAGTTCCTGGCCGCGCTGTCGCACGAGCTGCGCACGCCGCTCAACGCAATCGTGGGCTGGGCCGCCGTGCTGAAGCGCCGCGCCCAATACAGCGAGCCGGAAATCGTCAAGGGCGTCGAAGCGATCGAGCGCAACGCCCGCGTGCAGACCCAGCTCATCGCCGACCTGCTCGACGTGTCGCGCATCACCTCGGGCAAGCTGTCGCTGGCGCGGGAGTGGTTCGATCCGCGCGAGACCATCGAAGTGTCGGCCAGCGCGCTGGCGGGAGCCGCCCGCGCCCGCCAGATCCGCATCGAGACGAAGCTCGATCCGACGACGCCGATCTTCTGGGACCACGCCCGCTTCCAGCAGGTGATCTGGAATCTGCTGGATAACGCGGTGAAGTTTTCGGAGGACGGCGGCACCGTGTCGGTGCGGCTGAGCACGGGGCCGGCCGGCATCGAGTTCGCGGTCTCGGATCAGGGACGGGGGATCTCGCCGGCATTCCTGCCGCACATCTTCGAACGTTTCCGGCAGGAGGATTCCAGCACCACGCGTTGGCACGGCGGCCTCGGCCTCGGCCTGGCGATCGTGAAGCACCTGGTGGACGCGCATGGAGCGGCGGTGACCGCCGAGAGCGGGGGGTCACACCAGGGCGCCACCTTCACGGTGCGGATTCCCCACGAGCGGGAGGCGCACTCCACGCCGCCCGAGACGGGCGCGCCGGCCATACACCGGCTGTCCGGCCTCCGCATCCTCGTCGTCGAAGACGACCTCGACGCACGGACCCTGGTCACGGAAGTCTTCCGCGACGCGCAGGCTGAAGTGTGCGAGGTGGCCGACGTCGCCACCGCCTTGAGGGTACTCGGCTCGTTCGCGCCGCACCTGGTGGTCAGCGATCTCGGGATGCCAGGCCAGGACGGCTACGACCTGATCCGGCAGATTCGCGCCACCGGACGCAGCGCGGACACCCTGCCGGCGATTGCGCTCACCGCGTTCGCGCGCGACGAAGATCGGAACCGTGCCCTCGACGCGGGCTACCAGCACCACGTGGTGAAGCCGGTGCAGGCGGAACAGTTGCTGCGCATCGCGTCGGAACTGACGCGAACCGGACCGATGCGCTAGCTGCTAGGAGCCGGTCAGCGCGCCGCGGCCTCGTCCGCGCGAGCCCCCGACAACATGCCGCGCAGGCTGTAATTACCCTCGTGGCAGGCGTACTCGTAGATCTCGGCCCTGGCGCGCTGCCAGTAGATCGCGGCGGTCCACGGCGCGGTCCACACCGTGGGATCGTTCACCGTGAACTCGTAGCGCAGCGTATCGGGGCCCACGAGGGTGAAGCGCTCGGTCAGCTTCAGGTTCGCGTCCGACTGCCGGAACAGCCCGCCCATGTAGTTCCCCGCCGGATGGAAGTTGGCGGTCTCGACCACCAGCGTGTCGCCCTCCCAACGCCCGCGTGCGTCGCCCATGTAGTGCGTGAACGACGCCGGCAGCGCCCGCCGACTGTCGAGCGGCACGACGCGCACGTCGTGGATCTTCTCCATCTCGATCGCTACGACGTCGGGCGCCTGGACGATCCGGTACAGGCTCATGTAGGCCGCGAACAGATCCGGCACACCGTAGCTGATGCAGCGGTCCTGCAGGCTCAGGTCCGCGGCGCTGGCCGGGCGCTCAACCGGCACGGTCGCGCGCGAGGCGCGCAGCCTGGCGTTCTCCGGTGTGATCGGCGGCAGCCGGCCGTTCGCAGGTGATTCGATGAGCGAGGTACGCGGCTCGAAGAACCGATCGGGTAGCCAGTTGGAGCTGTAGGTGCCGGTGGCGCCGAGCTGCCGCGGCCGGTTCTCGTCGAGCAGCGCGAGGTAGAGGGCGTCGCCGAAGACCGCGTCGCTCTCGGGTCCGAACACAGTGCCCGCCTTGCGGCGCATCGCCTCGACCTCGGCCTCGGTCAGTCGAGGCGTGTTCGCCAATTCGCGCGGGCGCTCGAGCGGCGTAGCGCTGTTGTTCTCCCAGACGCCCTGCAGATCGGGCCGCCCGTCGGCCAGCCGAGGCACACTCCACCCGGAGGACGCAGCGGGCGTGCGCGGCGCCGACGACGTCTGGCCGAGTACGCCCGAGCCGGTCGTCGCTACGGCCACGATCCCGATCACGATTGCCTTCGTCCGCATGGCGTCTCCTGCGCGTCGCGATTGTGCCACGACTCGAATACCGCCGCTGTTCGCGGCCACCGCCCACCTCGTTGAGATCTGTGTAGAGCAGCGCAGGCGCCATGACGGTTCCCGGGGCATCGCTGCCGCAGGAGGCATCATGGTTCGAAGACTCCGCTACCCGTTCGCGTTGTCCTGCACCCTGGCGCTCGCGCTGGTGTCCGCGCCCGCCGGGGCGGGGCCGATCGATCTCACCAGCATCTCAGGCGCGTGGCAGAACCCGGTCGGCGGCGACAATGTCACCGGCGAGGGGACCTCTGCGATCAGCTGGGGCGACGGCCTGCTGCCGGACAGCGGATATCTGTTCGAGCCGGGCGCCGACCTCCTCGGCGCCGCGATCGGTGTGCCGTTGCTGCTCGGCACCTTCACGCACTTCAACGAAGAGATCCCGCTGCCCGCGCTCACCGCCGTCGATCTCGATTTCGGCTTCGACACCAACGGCGTGCCGGGGTCGGCCGGCGGCGTCTTCACTTTCGCGCACAACGAGACGCCCAATGACACCGGCACCTCCCCCGCCGACGATGACATCGTCACGATCACGGCGCCGATCGTGAACATCCCGATCACCGTGGGCACCGACGTCTACTTCTTCAACCTGCTCGGCTTCTCGGTAGACGGTGGCGTGACGTTCCAGAACGTCTTCAGCTCGGTCGAAGGCGGCCACAACGCGGCGCTCCTCTACGGCCAGCTCACCACGGCCCCGGTCCCCGAACCGGCGAACCTCCTGCTTTTCGGCGGCGCGATGCTGGCGCTTGCGGTGCGCATGCGCCGATGGCGCCCCACACCGAGCCACCACTAGGCGGCCCGGCGCTTGCACGCGCCAAGGCATGCCTCATCCGTCGGCGCTCACCCAACTGCTGTGGCTGTTCGTGCTGTCGGGTGTGGTGGCATGCGTCGCGTGGACGGTGACGCACGAGCAGGTCTTGGAAGAGGTTCGAAGCTGGTGCACGCGGCAAAGCGACAGCCGCCGCCGGCCCTGGTATGTGCGGAAGTGGTTCTACCTCTTCACCTGCGAGTACTGCTTCAGCCACTACGTCGCCGCGGCGGTCGTCGCCATCACGGACTTCCACCTGCTCATGCCCGGGTGGCGCGGCCTCGGCATCGCGTGGCTTTCCTGCGTGTGGATCGCCAACATCTACATGAGCCTGTTCGGCCGGCTGCGCCTCGACATCAAACGGGAAAAGGTCGAGATCGGCGCCGTGGAGCACGACGTCGGCGCAGTCCAGCCCCGCAAGCGGGCGTGAAACAGTCTGCCCTCCGCGGCGGCCGCATGTCCTACCGCTGCTCACCGCGTGTGCCGTGGCCTTTGCCGCATGACTCGACTACTGGAAGCTGCTCGGCTTCCTGTATTGAGCCGCCTCCCTATCCCCGCCGGCCGGCTGGATAAATGGTGGTGAAGCGCGCGAGACCGCTGGCGTCGGTCATCTGGTAGCCGCGCAGGAACTGCTGCCCGGTCGAGGCCTGGCAGCATTACGTCGAGCAGGATCAGGTCGAAGGGTGGGGCGCGCGCCGTCTCGAGCGCGTACGGCCGTCGCCGGTCTCCTCGAGCGAGAACCCGGCGAGCTCGAGGTGCAGCCGCAGCAGTTCGCGAATCGCGGCCTCGTCTTCGACCACCAGCACGCGCCGAGGCGTCGCAGCGGCGGGCGGGGGCACTAGTGGCCTGACCGCGCCTTCTCGATCTTCGTGTCCAGCTCCGACGTCAGCCGCTCGCGCTCGCGGCGGTACTCGACGTCGAGCGCCTCGTGCACCGCTGGATCGAACGTGCCGCGCAGGCGATCCTGATGCTCGAGATCGGCCTGGGCCAGCCGGGCGCCGTAGACGCTCCGCAGCTCGGTAATGGCTTTCTTCTGCTCGTCGGTCAGCACCTGCTGCTCGACGCCCGCCGCCGCGTCCTTCTGGCGCAGCCGCTCCATCGCCAGTTCGAGGGCCGACTTCGGTCCGCTCTCGCCGCCCGTGCTACTACTCATCCGTCTATTCTAGCGAGGCTCCACGGCGGATACTTGAGGTGCCTCGCTAGAAAATGCATCTCCTTGCCCCGCCTCCGGCGGGGCGCAGACGTCTTGGAGGCCTGGGGAGGAACGTGCTTCAGTGGTCGACTTGTAGCCTTCAGGACGTCTGGATGAAATGAAGCCCTGGGAGACGCTGGCGCACGCGACGACGCCTGACGGCGGCGCGATGCGTCTGAGCTGCCGCGACGGCGAGTACGTGATCTGGGTGGACGGCCGATCGCTCATGTCCAGCCGGGCGCACGGGTCGGAGGAATCGCTCGCCGAGGCTGGCTGCGGCCATCTGCGCGGCGCGGCCGCGCCACGCGTGCTCGTCGGTGGGCTGGGCATGGGCTACACCCTGCGCGCCGCACTCGACGTGCTGCCGGCGGACGCACGCGTCGTCGTGGCCGAGCTCGTGCCCGAGGTCGTCACCT
>DATMDI010000344.1:0-7204 GCA_035557875.1 Vicinamibacterales bacterium | reverse complement strand
CCACCCGAGCTGCATGATCTGCTGCATTGTCAAGCCGTCGCCCTCGATACGGCCGCCGGGGAGCAGCCGGGTGCGCGGCTGCGTGTCGGGCTGACTGAGCTTGACGACGGCGACGTCGAACTCCATCGGGGGCGGCAACGGAATCGTGGCCGACACACCGGACGGATTGGGCGTCGGCTCGGCGTTCACGCTGTCGACGACGACCACCGTCGCCGGCGCGCTGCCTTGCTCGAGCTTCAAACCGAGTTGCCGCTCGATCATCGCGAACAGCGTGATGCCGTCCGCGCCGGCGCGCTGCAGGACCTGGAACGGCGTGAACGCCACGTCGAAATCCCAGTAGCCGGGCAGGCCGGTCTGGTTCTGGACGGGAGCGTTGACGTAGCCGCCGGAAATCTGCCGCAGCAGCTGTGCGAACTGATCCATCGACACCCCTTTGCAGGACCCGTTCACCATCGGGATGGGTGGCGGCGGCTGGGGCGGCGGGTTGCCCTGGCATCCTGCGCCGGGCCCGGCGGCCTCTTTCATCTTGTGCTTCTCCTTCCCGAGCGCCAGAACGTAGCCGCTCGTCGGCCGCGTGTCGCGACGGACGGCCAGCTTGAAGCGCTCGGCCAGCAGGCTCTGCAACATCAGTCGGACATCCGCCGTTGAGGTGTCTTGCGGCGCCTTTGCGGCGATGTCGAAGCGATTGCGTTCGAGCCATGCCGGCCCGCCGACGATGAGATCCCGGTCGCTGATGGAATACGCCGTCGCGATGAGGTCGACCATGGTGGCGTTCCTGAGGTCGTACCGTCCTCCGCGGAGTACGCCGCCCGTCATCGTCGGCTGGTTGGTCGTGCCCGTTCGGACCCGCAGGCTGATGTCGGCGGCGGCAAACGTCACCGAGCTTGGAGCTGTCTGGGCGAAAACCGCGCTGGAGAGGGTCGCAACGGCCAAGAGCGTCAGGACTGGCTTCATCTTTCGACCTCCGTTCGTCGCCTCAGTCAGGTAGATACGGTTTAGACACCCCCTGAGGTTCTCTGGGCAACTTGGAGGCGCGCCGCTCCTCTACTCCACTCCCGGCAGCACGGCAGGTGAGGCTTTGAGCGCGATCGGGCCGACCCGCTCGCCGCGCCAGCGCTGCTGCAGCGCATAGGCGCCGCCCGAGACGACCACGAGGCAGATCGCCGCAGCCAGTTCCACCCAGGCGAGCGTCGACAGGAGCCACAGGATGATCGCGGACGCCGCGAGCGGAACCACCGATCCGCCAGGAGCGCGAAACGGTGGACCGGCGGTGGCGACGTTGCGGGCGCGAAGCCGGAGCAGCCCGAGACAGCACATCAGATACAGCATCAGCGTTCCGGAGGTGCTGACGATCACCAGTTGCCGGAACGATCCGGACAACGCAACGGCCGCGCACATGAGCGCGTACACGCCGATGGCGATCGCCGGTGTCTTGAAGCGCGGATGCACGGCCGCGAGAGCGCGGGGCAGCTGGCCACGGTCCGACAGCGCGGCCAGATTTCGTGGAGAACACAGCACGTCCGCGGACATGAACCCGGCAACAGACAGGAACGTCGTCGCCAGAAGCAGTCGCGTGCCCCACGGACCAAACACCGCCGTCGCGGCCGCGACGAGCGGAGCCGGCGCGCCCGCCAGGTCAACCCCGAGCACGCCCTGAGCGACCAGTTGCAGGCCGGCGTAGAGCGCCGCGACCACCGCCAACGCGACGAAGATGGCACGAGGCACGGTGCGTGCGGGGTTCGCCACTTCGCCGCTGACGTTCAGTGCACCCTCGAGGCCCATGAACGCAAAGAACAGCAGCACTGCCGTCTGCCCGATCTGGGACGCCGCCGGCACCGCCACCCATTGCAGGTTCGCCGTGCGCACGTCGAATGCGCCGACGATTACGAGCAGCACCAGCGGTGCAATCTTGACCGCGGCCATGATCATCGACAGCCGCGCGCCGGAACGTGATCCGCGAATGTTCACCGCCGCCAGCACCCCGTACAGCGTGACGAGACCGATGCCACGCCACGCTCCCCCACCTAGCGCGGGAATCATCATGGCGCCGGTGTCCATGAGGAGGGTTGCCACGGCCGCCGACGACACGACCGAGTTCGCAGCCCAGAGGAGCGTGCCCGCGACGCCGCCGGCCACCGGACCGAAGGCCTCGCTGACGTAGGCGTACAACCCTCCAGGGTGAGAGACGCGACTCCCGACCTCTGCGAGGCAGAGGCCGATGAGGCTCACGAGCAGCGCGCACAGCAAGTAGGCGAGAACCGCAGCCGGACCCAGGATGGCCGCGGCCAATCCGGGCAGGCCAAAGATGCCAGACCCAACGATGCAGTTGACGGCGGAGGCTGCCAGACCGCCAACGCCGATGACGCGCTCGAGCCGCGGGGCCCCATGCCTGACCTCTGTCAAACGGTCTCCTTGGGCGATGTGCCCGGGTTGCTCAGCGCGAACGCGGCCGTTCGCCAGGAATGGGCGGCAGCACGAGCCCGAGGAGTGTCGATACCACCAGCGCCGCGACGAACGCCCACAGCGCGAGGGCGGGACGCGCCTCGGCATGCCCGCCGGACAGGGCGAGGCTCAGGATGACGGTGCCACCGATGGCGCCAAGGTACCGAAGCATCGACACCGTGGCGGACGCCATGGCGCTCTGATGCGCGGGCACCGCGGTGATCGCCGACGCGTTGGCGGGACCGGTCGACAGCCCGAGGCCGAGGCCCACGAGCAGCAGGCGCATCGCGATCTCGGAGGGCCGTGCCGTCAGCGGGAGCCGCGTGAGACCCACGACACCCGCCGTCGCCAGGAGCCCTCCGGCGGTGACAACGGCCCGCACGCCGATCCACTCCACCAGCCAGCCGCCCAGCGGCGACGTCGCCGCCATCGTCAGCGTCATCGCGACGATCGCCAGCCCCAGCCGCGACCCCTCGTCTCCGCCGCCGAACAGGAACGGGATCTGAATCAGCAGCGAATACATCGCCAGGTTCTGCGTGGCGATCACGCCCGCGCCCGCCACGAACCCCCGGAGACGGAAGAACGAGAGGTTCAGCACCGGCGTGTCGATGCGGCGCTCGTGGAGGATGAGCGCGACGAAGGCGGCCGCCCCGCCGGCCGCAAGCCAGTACGCCAGCGGCGCCGCCGTGCGGGTCGCAAACGTCACCGCCATGAGTGCGAGGGCCAGGAGCACGCTGCCGGGCCAGTCGAACCACTTCGGTTCATGGCGCTCGCTCGCCGCCGGCGGCTCGACGCGCGGCTCGAAGAGCCAGGAGATCACGAGGAGCGGGAGGTTGATGACGAACAGCATCCGCCAGCCGAATTGCGTGGAGGTCCAGTCGCCCAGTGCGGGACCGATCGCCGCCGCCCCGCCCATCACGGCGCCCATGGTGCCGAAGGCGCGCGACCGGCGCTCGGGCGGCATCGAAATCCGCAGCAGCGCCATCGCCGTCGGATTGATCAGCGCGCCGCCCGCCGCCATGAGGAGCCGGCCGGCCACGACCAGCCCCAGCGTCGGCGCCAGCGTGCCGATGATCGAACCGGCCGCGAACATCCAGCGGCCCCACCGCAGCGCGCGCGTGTACCCGACGCGATCGGCGACGCTGCCGGCGGGCACCGACAGCACGAGCGTGGCGATCAGGTAGCCGGTGACGACGAAGACGGTCACGGCGGCGGCGGGAGACATGAACTCGTCCGCCAGGGCCGGCAGCGCCACCGCGACCATCGTGGAGTTGAGCGGGGTGAGTGCCGCGCCCAGCGCGGCCGAGACGAGAACCGACCCGCGAAACGGCTTCACGCGCGGCCGGTGGTGATCGGCCGGCACTGCAGCAGGAAGATCCGGCCGCCGGCGTCGAGCGCCCACTCGAGATCGAGGTCGCGTCCCCACAGGCGCTGGCATCGTGCCGCGAGGTCGTGCAGCGCCTCGAAGTGCACCGGCTCGAGGCACATCTGCGCTTGCAGCGAGGCGTCAACGGGGACTTCCACCGTGCCGTCCTCGTCGTCGTACCACACCTTGATGTCCTTCTCGCCCACGGTCACGTCGACGACGCGGCCGCCGGGATCGAGCCGGATGCGATCGGGCACCACCGCACCGTTGACGACGGCCTCGCCGAGCCCCCAGGCGGCCTCGATCAGGCGCTCCTCCACGCCGGTGACCGGGTTGCGCGTGAAGAGGACGCCGGCGGCCACCGGCTCGATGAGCGCCTGCACCACGACACCCATGCGCGGCGACGGGTCCAGGCCTTTTTTCGCCCGATACGCCAGCGCGGAGTCGGTTCGCGCCGAGTGCCAGACCATGCGAACCGCATCCAGGAGCTTCGGCCTTCTGACGTTCAGCTTCGTCGCATGCTGCCCCGCGAAGCTCGCGCCGGCGGAATCCTCGCCAACGGCGGACGATCGAACCGCCAGCCGTGCGTCCGGGACGTGCTCCGACTCCAGCAGCGCCTCCACGGCCGCCGCGTCCCCCGCGGCCGCGCGGTCCACGAACGCCGAGCCGAGCGCCGCCCCGGGAGGCACCGGCAGTCCTTCGCGGAGCGCCGCCGCAAGACTCGCCGCCTTGCCGCCGAACGCCGGCTCGTGATGCGCCTCGTGCAGCGGAACGAGCGTCAGGTCAGCGTCCATACTTCTCCGCTGCCGCCGTCCACGCGCACGCGCATGCCGGTCCGCAACTGTTTCGTCGCTCCCACGCAGCCGACGACGCCCGGCAGCCCGTACTCCCGCGACACGATCGCCGCGTGGCTGAGCACGCCGCCGCGCTCGGTGACGAGCGCGCCGATGAGCGGCAGCACCACGTTGAAGGTCGGCCCCGTGGACGTGGCCACGAGCACTTCTCCCTGCTGCACGTCCGGGAGTTCCTCGATTGACTTGATGACTCGCACGGGTCCTTCGTACACGCCGGGGCTTACGGGGAATCCTTTCAGGCGTGCGGTCTCCGCCGGCGGCGCCGCGTGCACGTCGAACATCAGGCTCATCACGAGGGTCGTGATCCGCTGGAGCCGCGCGGCATCCGGGGGCAACCATTCGGCTGGTGGCGGGTCCGATGGCGGATGCCCCAGTCGCTGCGGGGCCGTGCTCAGCGGCGTCTCGAGTCTCCAGCGCACGCGCTGCGCCAACTCGTCGGCCGTGGGGCCCTGGCGTCCCTCGACGAGCGCGACGATTTCGCCGGTCGTCGCGTCCACCAGATGCGACGGGTCGTGCACGAGGCCGCGCGCCTTCAAGCGGTCTCCGGCGGCAAGCACAGCGCGTCGCGCCACGCCCACCGCGAGCGTGTCGGTGTGGAAGCCGCGCTCGTCGCGCATGCGGTAGGTCGTCTGCGCCTCACGCAGCAGATCGTCGAACTGCTCGCGATGCGCCTCCGGGACACGCGCGCGAATCTTCTGCAGCGCGTCTTCGGCCGCGGCCTGCCGCGACGCCGGGTCGGCGGTCACCGCGAAGCGGATGATCTTGACGATCAGCTCGGGATGCTCGCGGCCGTGGGGGTCCGCGATGTCGTAGCCGCCGAGCACGCGCAGGCCGACGACCGCGAGGTAGGCGCGCATCGCGTTGCCCACGGGCCCGGGGTGCGCCTCGAGGGCGGCCATCACGTCCCCGTCGCCGCGGCCGCGCGAGGTCAGGAGCGTCAGGGCTTCGCTGTCGGCCAGGAGCGCGCGCCGCAGTTCCGCGAGCTCCGCCGTCGCGCCGGCCGAATCCGGCGACAGTCCTTTCATGGTGCGCAGCAGTTCACCGGCCGGCAGCCCCGTCCAGGCGATGGCGTGCACCAGGAAATCGCCCAGCGGAACCATCGAGCAGAAATTGAAGCGGTGGTGATAGAAGGTCGCTGAACGCACGAACTCGAACGCCAGCTGCAGATGGGCCACGAGCTGCGCGTCGGACAGCGACGCGAGATCGTCCTTCAGGAGCGCGCGCGCCTCGGCGGCGAGCGTTGGTCTGACCTCGTTGTCCCACCACTCGATGTCCGCTCGCCACACGCGGTCGCGCAGCACCTCGCCCGCCCGTTTGACGCGCTGGCGAATCGCCGGATGCAGTCGGCGCAGGACCTCGAAGACCAGACGCGGCGGCGGCCCCTTCGAGCCCTTCGGCGCGCCGACCGGACGTGGTGCCATGTAGAGGAACCGATTGACGATCGCGATCTCGAGGTGGTCCAGCAGCAGACCGTAGTGCCGCGTGCCTTCGGAGAAGCCGCGCATCATCGACGACGGCACCAGTTCGCCGAGCAGGACCGACGGAGGCTTCGTGAGATGCGTCTGTTCCAGCTCCCACGACCCTGGCGAGGGGGCGGTGAAGGCCTGCGTAACGTTCATGTAAATCGAACGTTAACACGCCTGCTGAGGTAGCGCGGCCCGGGACATACGGGGCGCCGGCTGAATCTCAAAAGCGCAGGCGTACGCCGGCGTTGAACGTCCGCCCTTCGAGGGGGGCCCAGGCGTCCACGGTCCATCGGCCATCAGGCGCTCTGGTTGGCCGAACCAGCGGGTCCTCACGCGTCTGGCGAACATCGCCGAGGTTCTCGACGTTCAGGAAGATCCTGGCGCGGCCGACGGCCCAATCGATAAGTCCTCCGTAAAGGACATAGGGAAAGCCTTGGTCGCGATACGGGTTGTCGTCGAGAGATTGGCGGCCCGTGTAGAACACCTCGAACCCGACGCGGGCGGGACCGAACTCACGCAGCAGATCGAATGTCGCCGAGTGACGCGGGTTCAGCGGCGTCTCGCGCCGGCCAGGAGCATCCGGATTGGGCTCCTCCGACCAGAGATACATGTGGGTCAGGATCAGGTCGAATCCCTCGACGTGGCGGCGTGCGATGAACTCGGTCCCGCGAGTCTGCGTGAGCCCGTCGGAGTTGACGATCGCCATCGGAAAATCCGGGCGCCCGGTCTCCACGACGGCAAGCGCTCCGTCGATCCGCGAAGCAAACAACGTCACGGTCACCTCGAATGGCGCCCGCGACCATGTCAGGTCCGCCGACACGCTGTCGGCTCGCTCCGTGTCGAGCTCCCCGAGAGGGGCGATTCTCGAGAGACCGGTGGCCTCCGTCTCTTCCGTGAATGGCGTTGGCGCAAAATACCCGCGGCCGGCCGATACACGGACCGTCCACGGCTCGGACGGCCGCAACAACACCGATACGCGTGGACTGGCGAACGCTCCGAATTCGTTGTGGCGATCGAGGCGCGCGCTGGCCGAGAGCGTGAACCAGTCCGCCCCTGTGAAGTCGTCCTGCACGAAC
>DATMDI010000343.1:0-6173 GCA_035557875.1 Vicinamibacterales bacterium | reverse complement strand
CCGCGGCCACGAGTTCGACTCACTCTTCGCGGAGCCGAGCGCGAGCGCGGAGTCCGCAGCGCCGATCGAGGTGCCCGGCATCGATCCGAGCCTGTTTGCGTCCCCGGCGGCGCAGCCGCCGAGCGCGGACCCGCCGTCGTTCGAATCGCGCATCGTGCCGGCGGCCGATCGCGACGCCGTTGCCGCCGCCGAGAGCTTCCTTCACGAGCCTGTCCCGGTCGAGTCCGCAGCCGAGCCCATGCCGGCCGAGCCCTGGTCGGCCGAACCGATTCCGGCGGAACCTCCGCCAGCTGAACCCGTGCTCGTCGAGCCGGTCGTCGAAGACGTGCTCGCCGAGACCGCGCTTCCCGAGTTCGAACTGCTCGAACCAGCGTCCACGGAATGGGAACAGGAAGCGGCCGTCACTCGTTCCTGGGCGCAGGCCACCGAGCCGAGCGACGAGGAGATCGCGCTCGACGTGGATGCGTTCGACGCCGCGGCGGCGACGCCGGTGCCGGCGGCCGAACCAGCCGCGCCAGCCGACACCGCGTTCTCGTTCACGTTCGTGGACGGCTTCGGCGACACCTGGAGCGATTTCGAGGTGCCTTCCGTGGCGGCGGTGGCGGCCGACTTCGGCCTCCCGCCCCGCGCGCCGATGGAGACGGAACCGGCCGCGCCCGCGGCAGCGGCAGACCCGGCACCGACGGCGGCACCCGTGCTCGACGACGACGCCTTGTCGCTGATCGGCGATGCGGCCCACAAGGCGAGCCTCGACCTGTTCGTCATCGAGGAGCTCGAGCGGGGCGTGCGACGCGCCGCGCGCAAGGCGAAGAACACGCACGCCGGTGCCACCCACGTCGCGCCGGCGGCGACCCCCGCCGTGAAGAAGAAGGCCCCGGTTCAGGACGAGTGGGGCCTCTTCGACCCCGAGCAGTGCGGCTTCGCCGCGCTGGAAGAAGAAGACCCCGCCGAGCGCCGCAAGGCACGCGACGGCACGCGCGTCAGGGTCATCTCTTACTGACGCCGGAGGGCTCCCGGCTCCCGGCTTTAGGGCTTTGCCGTGGGACGGCGCGCGGCAGGGCGGCGCGCGGGTCGCGGCGGGGGCGGCGGCTTGTACTCGACCATCACGTTACTGATGATGGCCATCGGCCGGCCCGATGCGCTGAAGGTATCCTCGCCGTCCACTCGTACCACCGACAGCTTCTCGCCGAGGATGCTCACCTCCATCGCCTCTTCGGGGATGACGATCGACACCGGCTCCGTGCCAGTCGGCGCCACGGCCTTGAGCCCGCTCACCCCGCTTCCGCCACTGATCCGGTCCAGCAGGTCGGCCTGGGTACGGAACTCGTTCTGGACGATGGCGCGCGAGACCAGGGTGTTGTCGAGCGTCAACACGCCGATCGTCGCCGTGTAGCGGTGGTAGCCGCGCTTGGCACGAACCTGTTCTTCCGAATAGGTGTGCCGGTTGTGGAGATCGAAGGTGAGGGTCACCGGCCCGGCGTGCGGCGGCAGCGCCACCAGGATGCCACCCGCCGGATCCCTGCCGATCAGCACGTCGCAATACTGACGCTTGGTGCGAACGCCATCGCCGAGCACCTGGGGGCAGTTCACCTTCGCCGCCTCGGTACGGACGGCGGAAGCCGCCGGAGGGCGCGGCGGCGTCGGCGTCGAGCGCCGCGTCTGGGCGTCGAGGGACGCAGGCGCACAAACGGCCGCGATGGCAAACGCCACGCCGGCCGCAGCCAGGCCTCTATTCATCGAGCAACGCGTGGTCGAGATGGGGGTCTTGTGCAACCGGGCTGCCCTGACGTTTCAGGAGTGCGAGGAATTCCATGCGCGTGCGCGCGCAGGTCTGGAACGACCCCAGCATGGCGCTGGTGACGGCGGTGGAATTCTGCTTCTCGACGCCGCGCATCGACATGCACAGGTGCGTGCCTTCGCAGACGACCGCCACGCCGAGGGGCGCGATCTTCTGTTGGATGGTGTCGGCGATCTGAGCCGTCATCCGTTCCTGCAGCTGCAGTCGCCGCGCGAACACGTTGACCAGCCGGGGGATCTTGCTGAGCCCGATGACTCTGCCGTTGGGGATGTAGGCAACGTGACACTTGCCGAAGAACGGCAGCAGATGGTGCTCGCACAGACTGTAGTAGTCGATGTCGCGCACGATTACCATTTCACTGTAGTCGACGCTGAACAGTGCCCCGTTCAGGATGTCATCGATGTTGGCCGAGTAGCCGCTCGTGAGGAACGACATGGCCCGGGCGACACGTTCGGGCGTCTTGACCAGTCCTTCGCGGTCGGGGTCTTCGCCGAAACTCACGAGGAGCTGCCGGATGAGAGCCTCCATTTTCGTATTCTATATCGCGGTCCTCGTTACCTCGGCTGCCGTGATCGCGCAGGGTGACCCCGACGCGCTCTACCGCGAGCGCACCGATGTGGCGAAAGCCCGTCAGGCGGTCGCGATCTGGAGCGAGCGGCTGGCCAAGAACCCGCGTGACTTCGAATCGGCGTGGAAGCTTGCCCGCGCGGCGTACTGGCTGGGCGGGCACGACGAGCCGTCAGCGCGCCGCGGCGATCTCGAGCGCGGCGTCGAGGCCGGACGCCAGGCCACCCAACTGGAACCGTCGCGGCCCGAGGGCTACTTCTGGATGGCCGCGTCCATGGGCCAGTTGGCCGAGTCGTACGGCATGCGCCAGGGTTTGCGCTATCGCGCCCCGATCAAGGATGCGCTCGAGAAGGTGCTGCAGCTCGACGCCGCCTACCAGAACGGCTCGGCGGACCGTGCGCTGGGCCGCTGGTACTACAAGGTGCCGGGCCTCTTCGGCGGCAGCAAGAAGAAGTCGGAGGAGCACCTGCGCCGGTCGCTGACCTTCGACACCAACAGCGTGGCGTCGCGCTTTTTCCTGGCCGAGACCCTGTTCGAGCTCGATCGCGACGCCGAGGCGATTGCCGAGCTGCAGCGCGTGATCAACGGGCCGGTCAACCCCGAGTGGGAGCCCGAGGACCGCGAGTTCAAGGCCCAGGCCGCGGAACGTCTGAAGAAAGAACGTCGTTGACCGTTGGCTTCGGCGGGTCGTGGGGGCCGGCTTCAGCCCGCCCCCACTGACCATGGCTGCGGGTCTTCAGACCCGCCTCACCTGCCCTTGCAACAGGACAACCTCGGCGCCATTTGGATGGGTCAACGCTGCGCGACCACTCGTTATCCAGCCCTACGGACAGCGCCGCCCGCAGTCGACTGGCAATTCGACGTTCGGGTCGTCCGGATCGGCCCCACCGGTCTGGTCGCCTGCGTCGGGCGACCGCAGCCGGCTGGCGAGTGTCCACGTGCGCCGCGGCACACGCGGATACTCCTCGCGGACGAAACGGCCCGCCTGGAGGATCCACACCGCGAGTCGGCCCGTCTCCTCCTGCCAGAGGATGTCGGCCTGGCCGTCGCGATTGAAGTCGCGCAGGCCGACCAGACTCCAGCTCGGATCGCCGAGAGGCACCACGGAGAGGCCCGGGGCCATTGCCTCAGCCCGGCTGGCGTCTGCGGCGAACCAGATCGTCAACCCGCCCCATGTGTCACGCCACAGAATGTCATCGACGCCGTCGGCGTCGAAGTCCGCGACGCCCTGGATGTCGCCCGACGGCGCCGTGAAGTAGCGGTCGCTCACCGGACTTGCGCCGATCATGTGCCAGATCCGGAAGGCGTTCGAGCTGTGCCGCCAGAGGATGTCGGCGCGACCGTCGCCATCGAAGTCGCCGACCCCGCGCACCACCCAGTCGAGATCCGCCGGCGCGGCAAGGCGCATGGGGCGCCGGCCGTTGAACCAGATCACGAGCTGGTCCGCGGCGTCCCGCCAGAGCAGGTCGTCACCGCCGTCCGCGTCGAAGTCGCCGCTGCCCTGCAGCGTGTAGCCGGCCGCCTGGGCTCGGGCTTCAGCCACCTTGACGCCGCCCTCCAGCCGCCACACCGAGACCAGCCCGGACTCGTCGCGCCACACGAGATTTTGCTGCCCGTCCCCCCGCAGATCGGCAAGGCCGACAAGCTGCGATGTCGTGGGGATCGTGCCCGGGGCGGTCTGGGCCTCGACCGTGCCGCCGCTCATCTTCCATATCGCCAGCGACCCGGTCGTCGCCTTCCACACCAAATCGGCGATACGCGTCGTCGCGCGGCCTGTGCCGCCGCTCGAGACAACGCCGTTGGCGATCACGTCGCAGCGGCCGTCGCCGTTGACGTCGCCGAGCGAGATGTCGGAGAGTCGCGCCTGCGAGGTGTTCAGGTAGACCCAGTGCCGCCCGCCGCTGCGGAACCACCAGGTCTGTCCAGTTGCGAGAAACTCGTCGTCGAGACCGTCGCGATCGAAGTCGCAGTGCCCGTAGTTGCCGTTCTCGTTGATGTCGAGCCGGTTGCCGGAGGTCGTGATGTGCTCGACGTAGCCGCCGAGCGCCGGGTGATAGCCGCTGAGGGACAGGTGCGCAAAGACGTTCGATACGACGCTCACGCCGACGCTCGGGGTTCCGCGCAGCTTGAAGGCGTTGTCGCGCGTGTAGAAGAAGCTGTTGAAGTGAATCTCCGTGTACTCGCCGGCGGGTCCGCAGTTGTGGTTACCTTCGATCAACGGGAACACGTCACAGTCGATGGTGCCGTGGATGTCGAACTGGTGCGTGTAGATCGTGATGCCAGCGTTTTCGTGGAACCCGCCATGTTCGAGCACCAGGTTCCGGTAGGCCAGGTAGCCGCTACCGGCTGACCCGTCGGTCGCGATCGCGTGACGGTTGTAGTCGAAGACGTTCTTTTCGATCAGCGCGTAAGCACCTTTGACGACCGCGACGCCGTAGCCGTCGGTTCCGTTCTGCTGGTTGTGGTGAATGTAGTTGGCGCGGATCCGGATGGTGCTGGAGTTCCGCTGGCTGCAGGTGCCGACACCTTCCATGTGGCAGATCCGCGGCGGTAACAAGTTATCCATCACCTGGATCGCGGAGCTCCGCCACCCGGAGATCTCGTTGTTGTCGATCTCGACGCCGAGCGCGGACGTGATCACGATGCCGTGAGAATTGGTCGCGTTCTCCGCCGCGATATTGTCTGCATCCACGCCGCGGATGCGCAGACCCGTGATCCGGACCGCGCCGGCCACATCGCCGTGGATCTGGAACAGGGCGTTGGGAGCGCTGGAGCAGTACGGAATGGATGCGGGCTCCCACGCGGTGCACCGCACGTAGATGAGCGGGCCCGCGGCGCGAGATGAACGGCCGCCGATCAGCTGGACGCCGCTCGCGATGTAGATGTGCTGGTAGCCGGTCAGGTCGAGCTCGACGTGATTTTGCACGACAACATCGGCTCGACGGCTCGTGAGGCCCAGCAACAGCAGCGGCACCTCGTGGTTGGCGGTGATTGTCACCTTCGGCCGCCCAGTAGCCGCGTCGACGGGCAACACCACGTCCACATGGGCGGTGTCGAGGTTCCGGGTCGCGCTGCCGAAGGCGACCCGGAGGATATAGTGCGTGCGGAGAAATCCGGGAGTGACGACCTCGCCGCTGAACGGCGAGTAGGTCGGCTCGTACACCGCGCTGCTCCGCTCGATGGCGGCGACGTTCATGCTGCCGCTGCGCCCGACGGTGAAGTTGTCGACCAGGACGCGCATCGCACCGCACGTCGAAGGCGCCTGGACGCTCCACGACAGCGTCGCCTGCTGGCCCGCCACGATCCCGGCGGTGGCGCCGAGGCGTCCGTGCGCCTCGGCCAGGCAGTCGAGTCCTGGAGGATCGGCGTCGTCGTCGAGTAGCGCCTGGGCCGACGCAGGCTGCGGAAGGGCAAGCGCGCCGATCGAGGTGAGGGCGGCCACGAGGGCCGCCGCGAGCGCGAGGGATCCATTCCCGCGCCGTCCCCAAAGGCGTGACGCGACCGTGGCCGCATACGGGTCGTCGACCGCTTCGCTGTTCTCCCGTGCGGCGCGGTGGATCAGTTGGGTCAGGGGTGCCGGTTCATTCATGGCGTGTAATCAGATCAACGCCGGCAGATTGTCCGGCGAACCCGCGCGTTCGGCCCGCCGGTCCCTGGATCAAGATCAGCGACAGGACCCGACTGGATTTCGCTGGCGACCGCCACGGCCCCTGCCGTCGAATCACTTCCGTCTAGAGAGCCCGATCACCGATTCGGCGAAGGCATTGTCAAAGGCATCGCCTTGGCTCCAGACGTGCGTCGCCCTACT
>DATMDI010000342.1:0-7595 GCA_035557875.1 Vicinamibacterales bacterium | reverse complement strand
AGCTTGATCAACTCGAGCGCCTGCGGCTCCGCCGCACGGCCGGAGAGCACCGCGTGGATGGGCGTCTGGCGGTCGGCCATGTACACGGTGGCGTCTGCGCCGCGCTCCAGCAGCAGCTTCACCATCTCGATGTCGCCGTTGTTGGCCGCACGAATCAGCGGCGTCGACCCGCGCGTATTCGTCGTCCCAGCCAAGTTCGCCGGCTTGAAGAACAGCTGCATGTTCGGGTCGGCGCCCCGCTCGAGCAGCAGCTTGACGATCGCCAGGCCGGTGTTCTGGTTCGGCGCGTCGATGGAGTTCCGGCCACCGTCGATCCGGTTGCGCAGCTCCACCGCCGTATAGAGCGGCGCCTCTCCGAAGATGTCCCACTGGCTGACGTCGGCGCCAGCGTCGATCAACTGCCTGGCCAGGTCCCAGTTGGCGTTCATGACCGCCACGAGCAGCGGTGACACGCCATCGGGATCCGCCAGGTTGATGTCCGCCTTGCTCTCGAGCAGCACCTCCACGCACGCGGCGCAGTTTTCACGCGCCGCATAGAGCAGCGGCGTCAGTCCCCCGCTGTCGAGGCTCTTGGGGCGCCCCTCCGCCGTGACATGACGCTGGTAGTCGCGGTCGAGGGAGGCGGCGTTGACGTCGGCGCCTTTGGCGATAAGGAGCCGCATCATCGCCGGCTGCCGGCGCGCGGACGCCCACATCAGCGCAGTCTGGCCGCCCCACTTCTCTTTCGCGTCCACCTTGGCGCCGCGGTCCAGCAGCAGCTTCGCGGCCTCGACGTTGCCGGTTCTCGCCACCGCCAGGAGCGCAGTCTGTCCGTCGGCGTTGGGCGATTCGACGTTCGCGCCGACTTCGAGCAGCACCTTCAGCATCTCGGTGTGGCCCACTTCGGCGGCGAGGCTCATCGGCGTGGCGCCGTACTTGTTGGCGAGAGACACATCCGCGCCGGCGCGCAGCAGGCGCTTCGCCTCGGCGACGTCGCCGTTGTAGACCGCCCACTGCAGCGGCGTGCTGCCATCGGCATTCCGACGGTTGACGTCCTGTTTAGTGGACCGAGTCTGGGCCGGACGGGCGGTCTGAAGACCGCCCGCTCCATTGCCGGTTTGTGCGTCGGCAGGGCGGATCTGAAGACCGCCCGCTACAAGTAGAGCCGCAACGGTGACGAGGACTCTCATACTTCCGTGAAGGGGCCGGTGCTGTCGGCGAACTTCTCGATGTCCTTCGCCGGCACGCCCGCGCGGCTCAGCATCGTCACGAGGATGTTGGCGTGCGGCGTGTCCTGCTTGTAGTGCAGGTGCTGGTTGCCCTTGAGGCCGCCGCCGCGGCCGATCAGCGCCTGCGGCAGCGGATCGTTGTTGTGGGCGTCGCTGTTCGCCATGTTGCTGCCGAACAGGATGATCGAGTTGTCGAGCACCGACCCGGTGCCTTCGCGCATCTCGGCGAGGCGCGCGACGAACTTGGCGAACACCGCGGTGTGGTAGGCCTGGATCTTCCGCAGGTTGGCGACGCGGTCCGGGAAGCCGCCCCAGTGCGAGGTCGGGTGGAACGCCTCGTGGACGTCGAGGTTCGGATACGTCCGCATGCTCGCTTCCTCGACCATCTTCATGGTCGCCACGCGGGTCCGGTTCGTCTGCCACGACAGCGCGATCATCTCGAACTGGATGTCGAGGAGCTCGCCGAAATCCTCGGGCGGACCGAGCGGCGCACCGGGCAGGTCGCCCAGCGACCGCGCGTTCTCTTCGAGCTTCTGTACCCGGCGCTCGATCTCGCGGACCGAATCCAGATAGTCGCTGACCAGCGCACGGTCGCCCACGTCCAGCGAACGTCGCAGGGTGGCGGTCGATTCCCGCACGTAATCCAGCAGGCTGCTGGTCGTGTTCAGAATGGCCTGACGTTCCTGGTTCGTATCCCCCTGGCCGAACATGCCGTAGAACGCCTTCCGCGGATTGCTCTCCATCGGCAGCGGCTGCTGCGGCGTGCGGAACGAGATCATGCCGCCCGGCTCGCCGCACAGTTCCAGCGAGGGCAGCGGCGTGTCCTTGCCCAGATGCCGCGCGGCAATCTGATCCGCCGTCACGCCAACTCCGGTCTTCGGATCGCGCGAGCGCGGGCTGACACAACTCAGCCAGGTTTCCTCGATGATGCCGTGCGGGCTGGCGCTTTCCCCTCCCTTGTTGCGCAGGCCGCTGACCACGGTGACGTAGTCGCGCAGCGGTTCCAGCGGCTTGAGGATGAAGGGGAACTCGAAGTCACGGCCGGTCTGTGCCGGCGTCCAGTACTCCTGCAGCGCGCCATGCGGGAAATAAACAAAGCCCAGACGCGGGCTCGGCGCCGCGACGGTCTGCGCCAGCGCGGTTCCAGCCGGGATCATGGCGTCGAGCAACGGGAGCGCGATGGTCGCTCCGGCGCCCTTGAGAACCGTGCGCCGTGACAGGTGCTTCTTCGACAGGAACATGACTAAAGGCCTCCGCGGCGGGGCTGAAGCCCCGCCCTACGTCCTATTTTGACGCCGTTCTCAGCGCCGGATCGCCCAGCTCGACTTCTCGCTTCCGGAACGCATCGCTCGAAATCACGCCCAGGACGAACGACTTGAAACGGAAATTCTCGGCCCCCGCCTGGCGGACGATGCGGCGAACCGTCGGCATGTCGCGATAGTCGAGGCTGCGGCCAAGCGCGTAGGTCAACAGATTCTCCGTGAACGCATACGCGAACTGCCGATCGGGTCGCTCCACCAGCTGCCGGCGCAGGTCGTCGAGCCCGGCGAGGGCCGTGCCGTCCGGCAGCTGACCGGCCGTGTCGATCGGCGTCAGCGTGTCGGGATCGTTGGCGCGGAACTGCCCCACGGCGCTGAAGTTCTCGAGGGCGAACCCGAGCGGATCCATCACGCCGTGACACGCGAAACAGGTGGGGTTGGTGCGGTGCTGCTCGAGCCGTGCCCGCAGTGTCTTGGCCGGCTGGCCGCGCCGGTTCTCGGGCAGGGATGGCACGTTGAGCGGCGGGTCGGCCGGCGGCGTGCCCAGCAGGCGGTCCAGGATCCAGGCGCCGCGCAGCACGGGCGACGTGCGATTGGGATACGCGGTCATCATCAGAATCGCGCCCTTGCCCAACAGGCCATGGCGCGCCTTGGTCTCGAGCGTCACCCGGCGGAAGTGGCTGCCTTTCACCGTCTCGATGCCGTAGAGCATCGCCAGACGCTCGTTCAGGAACGTGTAGTCGGCCGTCAGCAGTTCGAACACGCTGCGATCGCTGCGCAGCACGCTGTCGAGGAAGAGCCGCAGCTCTTCCTTGAACAGTGCGCGTGGATCCAGCAGGCCGCTCGCGTGCGGGAACTGCGCCCGGTCCGGCGTGATCTCGTCCAGCTTCGACAGGTGCAGCCACTGGAACGCGAAGTCGTCGCTCAGCGCCCGCGCTCGCGGGTCGGCCAGCATCCGGCTCACTTGTGCGGTGAGCACCTCGGGCTTGCTGAGGCGGGATTCGGTCGACAGCTTCAGCAGTTCCTCGTCCGGCAGGCTGCTCCACAGGAAGAACGACAGACGCGACGCCAGCTCGAGATCGCTCAGCGTGCGCGTGCCGCCGGCCGCGCTTCCCGCTTCGACGCGGTAGAGGAAGTGCGGGCTCGCCAGAATCGCGCTGAGCGCGTCGCGCACACCGCCGTCGAATCCGCCGGTCGCGGAACCCGTCTTGTAGAACGCCATCAGTGGCGTGACGTCCTCGGCCGTCACCGGGCGGCGGAACGCGCGCCGCGCGAGGTTCTCGACGATCTTCTGCGCGCAGGCCGCTTCGTCGGCCGGCTTGACTGGCTGGCAGATGAAAATCTGCGCCCGGCTCGCCGACCGGCTCATGCCGGTTACCGCCAGCGGCCCGCGAATCTCCAACGCGTGCGCGGCCTGGATGCGCTCCTGGCCACCCTCCAGCGCCACCGTGCGCGTGCGCTCGTCGCTTTCGGCAAAGCTGCGGTGCACGAAGGTGACCGCCAGCTTGTGCTGCCCTGCCGTGGCCTTGAAGCGGATCTTCCGCAGCCGGCCATTGATCTCCTCGACCGCAGGATCGAGCCGCTGGTCGATCGCCTTGTGGTCGGCCGCGCCGCCGATAGTGGTGCGATAGAACTCCTGGCCGTCGAGCAGCACGAGCACCGTGTTCTCGAACTCCATCCGCGGCACTTCGCGCGCCAGCGCCATGTCGCCGATGGTGAGTTCGTACTCGCCGTCCGCCGGGAAGTTGTGCTCGACGATGAAACCGCCGCGCGTGCCGAACGGCATCCCTTCGAGGCGGTGCTGCTGACGGCCGGTGCCGGGCGCGCCGCTCGGCGGCAGCGAGATCACCATGTTGGCGGGGTCGCCGTAGGTGGTCAGGACGGGAGGCGCCTTCGGGTTGCCCACCGCCTCGAGCGCGACGGCGCGGGCGGCGTAGATGTACTGGTCGATGAAGTTGGGCGACACCTGCAGGGCGGCGGCGTTGTTGTCGAAGTTGCCCTTGATGTTGTCGTCGGGCAGCCAGGCGGTGGCGTCGATGTTCAGCCCGAGCAGGTCGCGAACGGCGTACTGATACTCCCGGCGGTTGAGGCGCCGCAGTGGCACGCGTCCGGCGCTGCCCCCCGGAGCCGCGGTGTCGATCTTGTTCTCGAGCCACGTCACGAACGCAGCCGCCGACTGACTGTCTGGGCGCCGCGCGCCGGCCGGCGGCATCAGGCCGCCGCGCAGTTTGCGGACCACCTTCTCGGCGACTTCGGCGTGCTGGCCGGCCGCGTCAGGATCGAAATCGGCGAGCGACAGTCCGCCGGTCTTCACCCGGTCGTTGTGGCAGGTGACGCAGTACTGATTGATGAGCGCACGCTGCGGGGAAACGGCCACTGCCGCGGAGGCCTGAGCCTCGGCCGGACGCGGCGAGGCGGGCGGCGGGACAACGGCTGTCTGCGCGTTCGCGGCGGGCGGGGCCGGATCCGCCGGGCGCACCTGCCCCTCGGTTCCTCGGTCGTACGCCACCACGAGGGAGAGCACGACGGCCATGGTCGCAATGCCGGTCCGGAGTCCTCGCCTCATCGTCCGCTATGCGAAATTCTAGCCAGGGACGGGCTCAAGATCAATGCATAACCCTGTGTCCGTTGAACTTACGTGCGATTGCGCACCGCGGGCGGATCTGGAGGCGCGGGGAGGCCTCCCCCGCCTCTGGCTGAGGTCTCGGAGGCAGGGCGCCATCACGGAAGGGGCCCGAACCCGTCAGGCGGCCGGCGATGCTTCGTCGCGGCCTCGTATGCGGCGGCTATGCGGAACAGCAGCGGCTCGCCGAACGGCCGGGCGATGAAGTCGACGCCAACGGGCAGCTGTGCCGCGACTGGTCCGATGAGCCGGGTCTCGTTGCCGACGCGTTCCCGATCCCACACGGCGGTGGTGAACCCCGCGGGCACGTCGATCACCGGAAACCCCTGCTGTCCGAACATGAACCAGCCGATCGGGGTGCGGCCGTTGCTGGGTGGCTCGCGCGGCGACAGGAGCTTCTTCGGCGGCACAGTGGACATCGGCGCCACCAGCGCGTCGAGCTTCTGCTCCTCCATGCAGTGCAACAGGATCGTCTGCAGCGCGCCGCGGGTGTGCAGGCGGGCCGACGTATCCAACACGGTCGCCCGCTCGGCCTGCTCGCGCGCGGCCCGCCGGTTCGGGAAGTTTGGATCGTCGTAGAAGGACGCCTTGGCAATCAGGTCGGCGTTGGTCTTGATGTTCGCGTCGCCGCGCTCGCGCAGGTAGCGATTGAGCATGTACTTGTCTTCGCCCGGCTCGACGAACCCGCCGCCGAGGGCGCGCAGCGTCAAGGCCTCCGGCACCCGGGACGGGTCGGCGCGCATCTCCACGAGCGTCGCGATCTGGTCGCCCTCCGGCTGTCCGGCTGCAGTCACCGGGAACAACGGCCGGTACTGCCGCGCGAACGCCGACGACAGGAGCTCCGGCGCCGCGCGGACGATGCACTGTTGAAAGAGCGCGCCTTCCGGCCCCGGATCGACGACGGTGGCGCCGAGCTTCTTCAGCACATCGATCGCCCGTTCGACGAGGTCGACGCTCTGGGCGTCTGCCTGCGCGAGCAGCGTGCGATTCAGATACTCGCGCACGACGCCGATCCGCAGCCCGGCCAGCGAGCGGGCGGTGGTGGCCTCGAGGTACGACGTCCGCGGCGTGCGCCCGACGCTCACCGCGGTGTAGGCGTCCCTGGGGTCGTAACCGGCGATGACGTCGAGAATCCGGGCGGTATCCGCCACCGTGCGGCACATCGGCCCCACCCGCATGTTGATCCCGGCGCCGATCATCCCGTCCGTGCTCACCAGTTCCTTCGTCGGCGCCAGGCCGACGATGCTGTTGACGGCCGCCGGCCACCGGACCGACACCACCGTCTCCTCGCCAATCGCGCAGGTCACGAGGTTCGCGGCCACGGCGGTGCCCGAGCCGGCACTCGACATGCCAGGCTCGCGCTCGGTGTCGTAGGGATTGCAGAACGTGCCGCCGAACGAGCTGCGGGCGCCGTCCACGGCGTACTCGGCGAGGTTGGCCTTGGCCAGGATGATGGCGCCCGCGTCACGCAACTTCGCCACGAACGTGGCATCGTCGGGCGGCCGGTCGTTCGCGTACTGGGCGTCGGCGCCGGACGTCGTGCGCATGTCCTTGGTGTCGTACTGATCTTTGATGGCGATGACGACGCCGTGCAGCGGACCGCTCAGCCGTCCGGTGCGCGCAAAGACCTGGTCCTGTGCGGCCGCGGTTTCGAGCGCGTCCGGCAGGAGGGCGGCGCTGTCCACGCGATCGGTCAGGCTGCGCGCCTTGCGAGCGTCGAAGCCCCACCGCTCGCGAGCCGCCGGCCTGAGATTCAGCGTGGAGAGCGCGTTGATCTGTCCGGCACGAGGAATGGTCGTAATCGGCCCGAGGATGCCCTGCGGTTCGTTGACGCACCGGCCGTTATAGGCCTTGATGCGTTGCAGGTACTGGTCCACGACCGCCACGGTCGTGATGCGCTTGCTCTGAAGCGCACGCTGGATATCGGCGATGGTCGCCTCGTGGACGTCGAACGATCGCGCGCGCTGCGCATCGCCGGCAGCCGCGCCGATCACGAGCATGGCGAGGACGACACCGGCGGCACGCCTGCGAGCGTCTTTCCGGTTCATGCGCGAACCATACCACTTCGAAAACCTTGCGCGCTCAGGTCCAGGACCGCCCTGGCCATATCGATTCCAGGTAGGCCGCAAGCGCGGCGAAGAGATCCTGCATCGATTGATATCGCTTGTCCGGGTCCCCGGCCGCCGCCGTCAGCAGGATCGTCTTGAGGCCGTCATCCATCTCGGCATCCGCCTCGATGCTCGCCGGCAACTCCGCGCCCCAGGTCCATCCATAGCCCGCCAGCATCGTGTACAGGACGGCCCCCAGCGAGAACACGTCGGCGCGACCGTCCGGCGCCCGGTGCAGCACCTCCGGCGCACAGAACCCGGACGTGGTCGGCGGGTTGTAGAAGACGCCGTTCGAGTAGCGGGCGACGTCGTAGGCCGACTCGAAGTCGACAATCCGGACCACAGGCCTGGCCAGCTCGGAACGGTAGAGGATGTTCATCGGGTTCAGGTCGATGTG
>DATMDI010000341.1:0-11034 GCA_035557875.1 Vicinamibacterales bacterium | reverse complement strand
CTTCGGCCTCGCCGGCCATCTTCGCGCGGCCCAGGACGAAGAAGGGAAAGGTACCGACCCGCACATCAAAGCCCTTTTCCTGCGCTTCGCGCTCCGTCAGGCCGACGCTGCCGATCTCCGGGTCGCAATACGTGCACGCGGGAACGTGGTCGTAGTTGATCGGTTTCACGTCCTGCCCCGCAATCCGCTCGGCGGTGATGATGCCCTCGGCCGACGACACGTGCGCGAGCTGGGGATGGACGCTGCCATCGCCGAGCGTCACGACGTCGCCGATGGCTGAGATATTGGGCACCGACGTGCGATAGAGCTCGTCGACCTTGATGTAACCGCGCTCCATCACCAGGCCAGCTTCTTCGGCGCCCAGGCCGGCGGTCACCGGACCCCGACCGGTCGCGACCAGCAGCAGCTCGGCCGACAGCTTCCTGGCCTCGCCCTCCGGCGTCTGCGCCTCGATGTCCACGCCCTTGGCGCCGGCGACGGCCTTCGTCACCTTGGTACCGGTCATCACCGTGATGCCCTGCTTCTTGAACGACTTCTCGAGCTCGGCCGAGACGGCCTCGTCCTCCACTGGCACCAGCCGTGGCAGCAGCTCGATGATCGTCACCTCGCTGCCGAAGCGGCGGTAGATCGATGCGAACTCCACGCCCACGGCGCCGCTGCCCATGATCACGATCGACTTCGGCACCGCCTTGAGATGGATGGCCTCGTCGCTGGTGATGATGCGGGCCCGGTCGATCTCGATGCCGGGCACGCTGCGGGCGTAGGACCCGGTAGCGACGATGATCTCAGCCGCCTGAAGCTCCTGGGCGTCGCCGTCCGACACCACCACCTTGCCCTTGCCGGCGAGTCGCGCGGTGCCCTTGATCCAGTCGATCTTGTTCTTCTTGAACAGGTACTCGATGCCCTTGGTGAGGCCGACGACAATCTTGTCCTTGCGCGTCTGCACCTGGCCCATGTCGATGGCCGCCTTCGCAGAGGCGTCGGCGCCCAGGCCCGGAAACGTAACGCCCCACTCCCTCGCGTTCTGCATCACCTTCAGCGCATGCGCATGCTCGAGCAGGGCCTTGGTGGGAATGCAGCCCCAGATCAGGCACGTGCCGCCGAGCGACTTCTGCTTCTCGACGACGGCCACTTTCTTCCCGAGCTGCGACGCACGGATCGCGGCCACGTAGCCGCCGGTTCCGGCGCCAATCACAACGACATCGTATGCGTTCGCCAAGCAGTCTCCTCGCCTTTGGACCTTAGTTAATGCAAATCGGCAGTGTCAAGGATCGCCGCGAAGCCGCCCGCGCGGAGCGCGGGGCAAGAGAAACTATAAGGCGAGGCGAAGCCTCGCCTTATACTCGCCCGCATGGCCGAGCTCCGTAAGACGGTGCTCGTCGTGGACAGCGACGAGGCGAGCCGCGAAGGGCTGAGCGGGGCACTGCGCCGCGACTACCGCGTGCTGCGGACCGCCACCGGCGAGAGCGCCATCCACATGGTCGAGGGCGAAAGCGTAGACGTGATGCTGCTCGACGTCACGCTGCCCGGCATCAGCGCGATCGACGTCCTCAAGATCGTCAAGGAGAACTACCCGCACATCGCCGTCGTCGTCACCTCGCCGGTCGAGGAGCTGGCGGTCGCCATCGAGGCGATGCGCCACGGCGCCTTCCACTACATGGCGAAGAACGTGGGCGACGAGGCTGTCCGCACCCTGGTCGCCAGCGCCTGCGAGCGCCAGGACCAGAACCGCAGCTTCCTGCGCCTCAGCGCCGAGCTCGCCGAGCAGGGCGACCGCGAGTTCGTGGTCGGCAACAGCCGCGTCACCCGCGAGATCGTCGACCTGGTGCAGCGCATCGCCAAGCGGCCCGCGACCGTGCTCGTCCTCGGCGAGAGCGGCACCGGCAAGGAGCTGCTGGCGCGTCTCATCCATCGACAGGCGGGCGACCCGGGGGCGCCCTTCGTCGCGGTGAATCTCGCCGCCATTCCCGAGAACCTGGTCGAGAGCACGCTGTTCGGTCACGAAAAGGGCGCGTTCACCGGCGCGATCAAGCAGCAGATCGGCAAGTTCGAGCTGGCGTCGGGGGGCACGCTGTTCCTCGACGAGGTCGGCGATCTGCGGATGGATCTGCAGGCGAGCCTGCTGCGCGCGATTCAAGAAAGCGAGATCGAACGCGTCGGCGGCAGTCATCCGATCAAGACCAACTTCCGCCTGATCGCCGCCACCAACGTCGATCTCGACAAGGCGGTCCGCGAAGACCGGTTTCGCGAGGATCTCTACTTTCGCATCAACATCATCCCGATCCGGATGCCGGCGCTGCGCGACCGCATCGAAGACCTGCCGGAGCTGGCCAACTTCTTCCTGCAGCGCTACAACGTGAGCTACCGCCGCAACGTGCAGGGCATCGCCGACTCGACGCTGAAAATCCTCTCGGCGCACTGGTGGCCGGGGAACATCCGTGAGCTCGAGAACCTGATTGCGCGGCTGGTGGCGGTGACCGAGAAGGACTGGATCACCGACGAGGATCTGCCTTACGACTTCCTCGTGAACCCGGGCGCCTCGCCGGCACCCACCCTCGGCAACACGTTCGATCAGGCGGTGGACACCTTCGCCCGCAACTACCTGATCCGCGCGCTCGAGACCAACGGCTGGAACACCACCGCCACTGCAAAGGCGCTCGGGATGCCGCTCAGCACGCTCAAGTTCAAGATGACGCGGCTCGAGGTGCAGGAGATCAAGCGCTTCATCCGCGGCGGCGCGGTGCCGCCCGACCCGCGGCCGCCGGTACAAAAGAAACCCGGCGCGAAGAGCGGCGCCGGGTCAAAAGGGGGCTACCGTCGCGGCTGATCGCGGCCGCACGCGTTTGGAACCCGAGACGACCGCGGGCTACTTCTTGGGAAGAACGGTGTCCTTCAACTGCTTGGCGATACGCGCCTTGACGACGGTCTTGGCCGGGATCTTGATGGCCTCGCCGGTCGCCGGGTTGCGGCCCATGCGCGCCTTGCGCTTCTGGACCACGAGCTTCACCATGCCCGGCAGCACGAATTCGCCGGACCGTTTCAGCTCCTTCTCCGCGAGCTGAGTCAGCTCGTCGAAGTACTCGCGTGCCTGCGTGCGCTTCATTTCGAAGCGATCGGCAAAGTGCGAGAAGAGCTCGGACTTGCCCATGCGTCGGGCCTCTGCCATTGCGTCCCCCCAATCCGTGGGGCCGGATCTTCAAACCCGGCCGTCAGTGATGCGCGCTACCGATGTGCCGTTGCAGTGAAGCGCGGGTCGCACTGCCGCGGAAAACCCAACAAAATCGGACCCGATACTATCGTGCACCCGATCACGTGTCAACGAATCGGGAGGGGGAAAACGTGAAATTCGCGCCAAAATGCTAGAATTTCCTGCGCATGTCAAGCACGGCCACGCTCGAGACCTTCCCCAGTCCGCGTCCTGAGCGCGAGTTCGAGATCACCATCAACTGCCCCGAGTTCACGTCGGTGTGCCCGATGAGCGGGCTGCCCGACTTCGGAGAGATCCGTATCACCTACGTGCCGGCGGATCGCTGCATCGAGTTGAAGTCGCTGAAGTACTACATGGTGGGCTTCCGTAACCAGGGCATCTTCTACGAGGCGGCGACCAATCAGATCCTCGACGATCTCGTGAAGGCGTGCAGCCCGCGCCGGATGACGGTGGTCGGCGACTTCACCGTGCGCGGCGGCATCAAGACGATCGTCACCGCGACGTACTCGAAAACCTAGACGTGGGGGCCGGCTTCAGCCGGCCCTCGGCCGGGCCGCCTGAAGGCGGCCCCTACGTACGCCCCTTCAACACCAACTGGTGAATCGCCTGCGCCACGCCCGCTTCGTCCTGGTCTCCGGTCTGATGAAACCCGCGCGCTTTCAACGGCTCGACCGCATTCCCCATCACCACCGGCAGGCCGGCGAACTCGAGCATCTCGAGGTCGTTGAAGTTGTCGCCAATCGCCATCACCGCCTCGGGCCCGAGGCCGAGCGCAGCGGCGCGGCTGGCGAGCGCGTGCCCCTTGGTGGCGGTGGGATTGGTGATGTCCACGAGCGAGAAATCGCGGTGCACGTATTCGGTGAGCGACACGCTCACGAGGTGCGCCTGCCCGCGGATCTCGTCCGCGAGCACGCGCATCGACTCGAAGCCGCCGTTGAACATCACCTGGATCGGGTCCTCGACCAACGCGTCTTCGAGCGGCACGGAGCGGGCGATCAGCGCCTTGTTGCGCGCCCAGTAGCCCTTGCGTCCGGGGTGGGTCCAGTCCATCGTCTCGAACACGATCTGGCCGTGGACGTCGCGGTCGAACACCAGCGCGGTCGAGGCGCGGTGTCCGGCGTTCGCGCCCAGGACCGTGCGGGCCACATTTTTGTCGAGGAGCCGGCGCGCCCGCGTGGCGCCGTCCATCCCCCGTTCGACGGCGCCGTTGCTGACGATGAGGGTGACCGTGTCGGGCAGGCCGTCGGCCACCGGTCTGGCAAACGGGTAGCTGCGCCCGGTCACGAGCGCCACGTGCACGCCGGCCTCCACGGCAGCCTGGATTGCGGCGCGATTGGCGGGGGGAAACCGGCCCGCGGAGTCGAGCAGCGTGCCATCGACGTCAATGCCGATAAGCTGGATCATCAGGGTTTCTCGCCGGGCTGACCGGCCGGACGATTACAAAATGCCTCAGATTTTCCCGGTCAACACGGCCCGCCCCGCGAAGCGGGGCAAAGACAGCACTGTGCGAAGCACCAGCGAGGCTCCAGAATCAGGCCTCGCTGGTGCGTTAGCATAGGAAGTTACAGGAAATCGCGGAATGACATTGGACCGGTACTCGGGAGTGAACGCCGGATACGTTCTCGAGCTTTACGAAAAATACCGGCGGGATCCCCAGTCGGTAGACCCCGCGACGCGCGAGATTTTCTCGGCGTGGGTTCCGGTGGACGCCGTCGGCTCGCCAGCCAGGGGCGCTTCACCTGCCGACGTGCACGTGATCGTCGGCGCCGCCAACCTGGCGGAATCGATCCGCCGTTACGGCCACCTGGCCGCGCAGCTCGACCCGCTCGGTCAGCCGCCGCTCGGCGACTCGACGCTGTGGCCGCAGGCGCACGGCATCACCGACGACGACCTCAAGCGCCTGCCGGCGTCGCTCATCGACGGCCCCCCCGCCGAGCGCTCGGCCAACGCCTACGACGCGGTCGAGAAGCTGCGGCGCACCTACTGCTCGAGCACCGGCTTCGACATCGCGCAGCTGTTCGTCCCGGAAGAGCGGGCCTGGATGCGCCACGCCGCCGAATCGGGACGCTACCTGCCGCCAATGGATCCGCGCAGCGCCGAATCGCTGCTCGATCGTCTCACGCAGATCGAAGTCTTCGAGCGCTTCCTCCAGCGCACCTTCACCGGCAAGACCCGCTTCTCGATCGAAGGCCTCGACATGCTGTTGCCGATGCTCGACGAGATCATGGTCGGCGCGGCCGGCACCGGCACCCGCCACATGGTCGTCGGCATGGCGCATCGAGGCCGGCTCAACGTTCTCGCGCACATCCTGCGCAAGCCGTACCGGGAGATCCTGGCGGAGTTCAAGGACCCGATCGCGGTGCAGATGCTGCGGCTGGATGTCGGCTGGATGGGCGACGTGAAGTACCACGCGGGCGCCACCACTGAGATGCCGGCGGGCAGCATGTTCGTGTCGATGGCGCCGAACCCGAGCCACCTCGAGGCGGTCAATCCAGTGGTCGTCGGCATGGCACGGGCCGCCGGCACGCTGGCCGACCGCGGCGGCGCGCCGATCTTCGACGGCACCATGACGGTGCCGGTGCTGATCCACGGCGACTCGGCCTTCCCCGGCCAGGGCATCGTGGCGGAAACGCTCAACCTGTCGCGCCTCGAAGGCTACCAGACCGACGGCACCATCCATATCATCGCCAACAACCAGCTCGGGTTCACCGCCACTCCCGGTGAGTCGTACAGCACCAGCTACGCCAGCGGCCTCGCGCGCGGGTTCAAGATCCCGATCGTCCACGTGAACGCCGACGATCCGGCCGCCTGTCTCGAGGCGGCGCGGCTGGCCTGGGAATACCGGGCCAAGTTCCGCAAGGACTTCCTGATCGACCTCGTCGGCTACCGTCGGCACGGCCACAACGAGGGCGATGAGCCGGCGTTCACGCAGCCGGTGATGTACAAGCGCATCGGCACCCATCCCACGGTGCGCGAGCTCTTCGCCGACTCGCTGGCGAAGCACGGCACGCTGCCAACGGAAACGGCCGACACGCTGGTGAAGAAGCACTACACCGTGCTCGAGCAGACGCTGGCGTCGCTCAAGCCGGAGGAGGACTTCGTGCCGCCGATCCCGACGCCGGTGGCGCCGGGCATCGCCGCCAAGACCCAGACGGGTGTGCCGATCGAGCGGCTGCGCGAGCTCAACGAATCGCTGCTGGCCACGCCCGAAGGCTTCACCGTCCACAAGAAGCTCGAGCGCGGCCGCGACCGGAAGCGCGCGATGCTGGCCAAGCCCGCCGAACGCACCGTGGACTGGGCCGGCGCCGAAGAACTGGCAATGGCGAGCATCGTCGCCGACGGCGTGGCGATCCGCCTCACCGGCGAAGACGTGCAGCGCGGCACCTTCAGCCACCGCCACGCGGTGCTGCACGACGCCAATACGGGCGTCGAGCACGTGCCGCTGCAGCAGCTGCCGCAGGCGCGCGCCTCGTTCGAGATCCACAACAGTCCGCTCACCGAAGCCGCGACGATCGGCTTCGAGTTCGGCTACAACATGCAGGAGCCGCGGCACCTGGTGATCTGGGAAGCCCAGTACGGCGACTTCATCAACGGCGCGCAGATCATCCTCGACCAGTTCGTCACCTCGGGCCGGGCGAAGTGGGGTCTGAGGCCGTCGCTGGTGTTCCTGCTGCCGCACGGCTACGAGGGCCAGGGCCCCGAGCACTCGAGCGCGCGCCCCGAGCGCTTCCTGCAGGCGGCCGCCGACATCAACCTGCGGCTCGTGAACTGCACCACCGCGGCGCAGTACTTCCACGTGCTGCGCCGGCAGGCGGCGCTGCTCGATCGGGATCCGCTGCCGCTCATCATCCTCACGCCGAAGAGCCTGCTGCGGCATGCCGCGGTGGCCTCGACGCCGCAGGAGCTCACCGAAGGGCACTTCCGCTCGGTGCTCGACGACGCCGAGGCGCTGACGCGGGCGAAGACGGTGAAGCGCCTGGTGCTGTGCAGCGGCAAGGTCTACGTCGATCTCATCAGCCACGAGAAACGCGCCGCGGCCACCCAGGTGGCCATCTGCCGAGTCGAACAGCTCTACCCGTTCCCGAACGTCGCGCTGCGCGAAGTGCTCGAGCACTACCCCGGGCTGAAAGAGGTGGTGTGGCTGCAGGAAGAGCCCTCGAACATGGGCGCGTGGGAGTTCATGCGGCCGCTGCTCGACGAGCTGCTCGGCGATCGCTACCCGCTGCGCTACATCGGCCGTGCGCGCAACTCGAGCCCGTCGGAAGGGTCGTCGGCCTGGCACCAGGTCAACCAGAAGGCGCTGGTCGAGCTGGCGTTCGATCTCGAGGCCGACGCGCTCTCGCCCTCGGTGGTGTGGTCGAAGCCCGTACGGAGCCTCGCCAAGAAGTAGCGGGCTACGCCACAGGTCGACGAGCATGGAGGCGGCGACCCACTAGTACAGTGTCTAATTGCCCGCCCCCTCCGGGCGGGCGGTGAACGCCACCCCGCCGGCGTGCGGGAAGCTGGAGAGTCATGTCCAACATCGTTGTTCCGGAGCTCGGCGAATCGGTGGTCGAGGCGCGCATCGCGCGCTGGCTGAAGAAGCCCGGCGACCGGGTCGAAGTCGGCGAGGCCGTCGTCGAGCTGGAGACCGAGAAAATCGACCTCGAGGTGAGCGCGGAAAAGGGCGGCGTCATCGCCAGCATCGCGCGCCAGGAAGGCGACGACGTCAAGATCGGCGAGCTGCTGGCCGTCGTGGACGAGAGCGCGGCCGCAGCCGCGCCCGCCGCCGCGCCGGAGCCCAAGGCCGCAGCCAAACCCGCGGCGGAGGCGTCCAACGGATCAGCGAATGGCAGTCCAGCGGACGACGCGCGCGCCACGCCCACGGCGCGGCGGGTGGCGAAGGATCACGACGTGAACCTGGGCACGGTGCAGGGCTCGGGCAGCGCCGGCCGCGTGATGAAGCAGGATGTCCAGGCGGCCCTGGCCGGGCCTGCCGAGAAGGCCGCCGCGAAACCGGCGGCGGTGGCAGCCAAGGCGCCCGCGCCGGACGCCAGCCCGGCGCCGGCAGCGGCCAAGCCCGCGGGTATTCCCGCCGGCAGCCGCGGCGAGACCCGCGTTCGCATGACCAAGCGGCGCGAGACGATCGCGCGCCGCCTCGTCGAGGCCCAGCACAACGCGGCCATGCTCACCACCTTCAACGAGGTGGACATGACGGCGGTAATGGCGCTGCGCGAGCGCCAGAAGGAATCGTTCAAGAAGCGCTACGGCATCAACCTCGGGATCGCGTCGTTCTTCGTCAAGGCCGCGGTGGCGGCGCTCAAGGCGTTCCCGCAGCTCAACGCGGAGATTCAGGGCAACGAGATCGTCTACAAGCCGTACTACGACATCGGCATGGCCGTCGGCGCCGAAGGCGGGCTGGTGGTGCCGGTGCTGCGCAACACCGAGACGATGGCCTTTGCCGCGGTCGAGACGGCCATCCGCGAGTATGCGAAGAAGGCCGCCGACAGCACGCTCACGCTCGAGGATCTGGCCGGCGGCACCTTCACGATCACCAACGGCGGCGTGTTCGGATCGCTGCTCAGCACGCCGATCCTGAACCCGCCGCAGGTGGCCATTCTCGGCCTGCACAAGATTCAGGATCGCGCCGTCGCGGTCGGCGGGCAGGTCGTGATCCGGCCGATGATGTACGTCGCCCTGTCATACGATCACCGCATCGTGGACGGCCGCGAAGCCGTGCAGTTCCTGGTGAAGATCAAGGAATTCATCGAAGACCCCGGGCACCTGCTGCTCGAGAGCTAGCGAGGCGCCGCGTCGGGAATCTGCGGGCTTTGCCTCGCTAGGCAGTGTTTAATTGCCCGCCCTCCGGGCGGGCGGTAGAGTGTTTCTGATGCCCACACCGATCCGCCCCGTCGTCGCGATCGCCCTGGCCGTTGCCGCGCTGTGGAACCCGCGTCCCGCCCTCGCGCAGGCGAGCGATCTCGCGGCGCCGCCCGATCTCACCGCGCCCCCGGCCGACGCCACGAAGAGCGCCACCGGCCTCATCTCCAAGGTGCTGCGTCCGGGCAAGAGCACCGAGCAACCGGCTGCGACCGACATCGTCACCGTCGAGTACACCGGCTGGTCGAGCGACGGCAAGATGTTCGACAGCTCCGTCGCGCGCGGCAACCCCTCCACCTTCGCGCTGAGCCGGGTGATGGCGGGCTGGCGTGAGTGCGTGCAGCTGATGGTGATCGGCGAGAAGCGCCGCTGCTGGGTGCCGCAAACCCTGGCGTACAAGGGTCAGGCCGGCCGGCCCGCCGGCACGGTGGTGTTCGACATCGAGCTCGTCGACACGCGGCCGTCGCCGACGATTCCGCCGCCCGACGTGGCGGGCCCGCCCGACGACGCCAAGCGCACCGCATCGGGGCTCGCCTACAAAGTGCTGCGGCCCGGTGTCGGCGCGCGTCATCCCAACGGGCTGCGCGACGTCACCGTGCACTACACCGGCTGGACGACCGACGGGAAGATGTTCGACAGCTCGGTCCCGCGCGGCGCCCCGACGACCATGCGCCTCGAGGATGTGATCAAGGGCTGGAGCGAAGGCGTGCAGCTGATGGTCGAAGGCGAGCGCACGCGATTCTGGATTCCCCAGGACCTGGCGTACAAGGGCCAGTCCGGCTCGCCCCGCGGCATGCTGGTGTTCGACATCGAGCTGGTGCGCATCGAGTAGGACATCTGGGTCAGGTAAGTCTGGTCGGTCAGGTAGGTCTGGTGGGTAAGAGCTCTTAACCCAACGCAGGCGAGCAAGTAGAGGGCGGTCTTCGGACCGCCCTTTCGTTTTTGAGATCCGATTTCTGGGGACGGCGCGGGCACGTCGTATGCACCGGAGAGGCACGCGGGCGGGTGCTAGTATGGGCGTCCGGGAGGCCAGGACATGTCGAGTGCGGCCGACACAGGGCAGGACGGTGCGGTGAACGCCGCAGCGGCCATGCGGCTCGCACGTCAGCTCGACGCCGCGCAGAAGATCACCCACATCGGCAGCTGGGAATGGGACCTGGCCACAGGGGCAGTGACGTGGTCCGACGAGATGTACCGCATCTACGGGCTGGCGCCGCGGTCGTGCGCGATCACCCTCGAGGGGTTTCTCGCACGTGTGCACCCTGACGATCGCGAGCGTGTGCGGCGGGAAGTGACGGCCGTCGTAGGGCGCGCGGGCCCTTTCAGCCATGTCGAGCGCATCGTCCGGCCCGATGGTTCGGTGCGCAAGCTCGACACCCTGGGCGAGGTCGTCTTCGACGCCGACGGTCGTCCAGTGTCGCTGCTCGGCACGTGTCGCGACATCACGGACGACCCACGAGAGTTCGCGCGGCTCGTGCAGGCGGGCGAACGGCGGGCGTTGGAGAAGCTCGCGACCGGCGCGCCCCTCACGGACGTCCTCGTCGAGTTGGTGCGGCTCGTCGAGGAGACGGCGCCCGAAACCCTTGCCTCCATCCTGCTGATGGACGACACCGGGACCCGTATTCAGCACGGCACTGCGCCGTCGCTGCCAGAGGCCTACAACCGGGCCATTCACGGCTCCACCATCGGTGCGCAGGCCGGCTCGTGTGGCACCGCCGCGTTCCGCCGCAAGCCGGTGTTCGTCGCCGACATCGAGACGGATCCGCTGTGGGAACCGTATCGCGATCTGGCGCGGTCTCACGGCTTGCGCGCCTGCTGGTCGTTCCCGATTCTGGCCACCGACGGTCGCGTCCTTGGCACTGCGGCCGTGTACTACCGCCAGCCTCGGACAGCCGACCCGGCGGTGGTCGAGCTGGTGTCGCGGGTGGCCCACGTGGCTGCGATCGCCATCGAGCGGCGGAAGATAG
>DATMDI010000340.1:0-10696 GCA_035557875.1 Vicinamibacterales bacterium | reverse complement strand
GACGTTCTTGAGGTGCTGGAAGTGCAGCGTGCCGTCCTGCTGCCCGGCGAATTCGGCGTCGGCGACGGTGAAGACCGGCCGCCCGACGATCCCCGATTCGATCAGCGCGCTCGTGTTCACGCCCACGACCGCCACGCTGTGGTACATCGAGTCGAAGTACTCGGCGCGCGCGTCGGTATCCACGGGATTGGCGCCGGCCTTCGGCCAGATGCCCAGCGCCTGATCGAACGACGGATCGAAGCCGCGCCACTGCTCGGCGTTCTGCGGATGCGGCCGGATCAGAATCGACGCCTGCCGCAGGTCCGGGTCCGCCGCCCCGCGAATGGCCGCGATCCACCGGCGCACGAAGCCGACCTCGTACGGCGTGATGAACGGCGACGAGCAGAGATACAGCAGCAGCGGGCGATCGGCCGGCACGCCGATCCGGGCGCAGAAGACCTCGCGGGCCGTCGATGGCTGCTGCAGGAACCAGTGGTCGTAGGCTTGCGCGCCGGTGACCGTCACGCGGTCGGGCGGCACGCCGTGCAGCTCGGCGGCCTCCTGACGCTGACTCTCGTTCCAGACGATGACGCGGCCCGGCTGCTCGTGGATCAATCCCTTGGTCGTCAGGTGATCCCAGCTGCCGACGCCGAGCACGGTGCGGATGCCGAGCCGGCGCGCCGCTCGTACGTACTCGACCTGTTGCGAGCCGAAGTACAGGAGCGGCGTCAGCAGCAGCAGATCCGGGCGCCGCTCGCGCAGCACGCCTTCGACCACGCCGCCCGGCGGCATGGCGCGCTCCGCCGCGTGGAAGAGCGCGCGCCACGCGCGCATGGCCGCGCGCGATCCGAAGAGCGGTGACCGCGCGATCCACGAGGCGAACGCCGGCGCCTGACGGGAGGCACGGGCGCGCAGGCTCTGCGCCTCGTCCCAGCGCGGGTCGAGATACCGCCAGGCGTCGAGGCACAGCCGGAGCTGGGTCGCCAGCGGCTGCCAGAACTCGGCCTTGCGCGAGGGCGCGTAGCTCCAGGTGATGCGCTCGGGATGGGCACGCTGCAGGTTGTCGATGGTCCTGGTGCCGCCAACGGTGTCGCGGCGCTCGGCCAGCAGGTGCAGGTCGTGCCCGCGCGCGGCGAGCTCGCGCAGCGCAGGCTCGAAGTTGCGCAGGAACCCGAAGTTGTTGACCGAGAAGAGGAGCCGCATCGATGGATCGACTCTATTCACCCAGCACGAGCCGCGGCCCCGCGAACCAGACGTCCTTCAGCGCCCACAGGTCGTAGACCTGCTTGGTCCCGACGCGGTCGCGCTTGCCGAGGCCTTCGACCGTCAGCGCGTTCATGCGATCTCGTCCCCGGTGAGGCCGGGCGGCGCCGGACTCGGGGGCGCGGTGTCGGCGGCTTGCAGCGGGCGCAGCATCAGCAGCTTGTCCGCAGGTATGCCGGACTGTCGAAGGAGCTTCGCAGTGCCAGCGGGGCGTTCGAGCGTCGCGACCACCAGGACGTCGTAGGTCACCTCGACGTGATCGGCGATCGGCCGGACCGGGAAGCCGAGGAACTGCCCGGTCCCCTCCGGCCCGAACACGGCGACGAGATCGAGGCCCATGTCGCGCACGAGGAGAAACACCAGCTCCGCAGCGTCGCCGGTGCCATACATGGCGATTCTCGTCTGGCGAGCCACCGCCACGGCCAGGCTTCGCCGCAGGTGCTGGCGCGCGTCGCGGTAAAAATCGAGGGAGTACTTCATGAACTCGTAGGTCAGACGCGCCTTGCGCGAAACACCACGAGGCGTCAGCGAGTAGACGAGACGGTTGGGCGACACCGTCACGCACTTCACGTAGCCCTTCCGGACGAGCCGCTTGACGTACAGATTGGTGAGGCCGAGCGCGATGCCCAGGCGCGAAGCCAGCGTCCGTTGGGTAATCGTGGCCTCCTGCTCGAGCGCCTCGAGGAGCTGCAGGTCGCGACGGGACTCGACGTCCATGAACTGAAAGGGGGGGGACGAAACAGGAACGATTGGAGACGCTACCGCCCCGTCGGTTACACGCGCCCGGCCGTGGTATCGGGCGACACCAGAGGCGCGTTCAACCGATGAACGTATCGTTCACGAATTGAACGTCGTGATCATCAGGCATTCTCGCGACTCTGTCAACCAAGACCCTTAAAAACCGGCCGATTCGTGCCTGCAGGTAGTACTGGGCATCGCCATACCAGCCGGGCACCGCCGCCAGGCGCAGGGCGGCTGCGATCAGCGCCAAGCCCGAGCGACAGGCCCAGCACCGCGCGTCGTGTCATCCCCGGCTCCGCGCCTTGACCGCGGCGCGGGTCTCGCGATCGACTTCGCGGCGCCGGATGGTCTCCCGCTTGTCGTGCAGCTGCTTGCCTTTCACGAGGGCCAGCGCCACCTTCACGCGGCCGCTCTTGAAATACATCTGCAGCGGCACGAGGGTCAGCCCCTTTTCCTTGACCTTGCCGGTGAGCTTCTGGATCTCGTGGTGGTGCAGCAGCAGCTTGCGCTGGCGCCGCTCCTCGTGATGCGCATACCCGGTATGGCTGTACGGGCTGATGTGCACGTTCTGCAGCCACACTTCGCCGTTGTCGAGGCGCGCGAAGCTGTCGCGCAGGTTCACGCGCCCCTCCCGGATGGCCTTCACTTCGGTGCCGAGCAACGCGACACCGGCCTCCCACGTGTCGAGGACGTGGTAGTCGTGAAAGGCCTTGCGGTTGTCGGCGATGAGTTTCTGCGCCTTCTCGCGCTCGCTCTTTTCGGTCACGACGCACCCACCCGGCCGCTGCCGTAGCACGGCCAGCCGAGCGGCTCCCAGGTGCTGGCGGGGGTGGCGTCCTTGCGCACGAACAGGCTCACACCGAATCGTCCATCGAATTCGTGCTCGCCCGCCAGCCTGTATTCACGGTCGATGTGGGCGGTGACGAGGGGAAACGACGCCCGGAAGTTTTCCAGCGACCTGCCAGTGTCGAGCAGGATGACGGGCACCGACTGGCGGCGGAGCCGTTCGAGCGTGAGCCGCTGCGCCTCCTCGGTGGTGAAGAACCCCGGCCGCAGGTCGGCGTGCCCCCCGGCAAATGCGCGCCGGGCCAGCGCCAGCACCTGCGGCATGTAGGCCTCGATGAGCACGCGGTCGCCCGGCGTGGTGCACGCGTTGAGATAGAGCGACAGGTTCATCAGGTCGGGCCGGTCCGGACGCCCCAGCCAGTGCGCCAGGTCCCACTCAATCGCCAGCTGCGTGCGGACGTTGGCGGCACGCTCGAACGGCTTGCCCACGCGCTCGACGAGAGCCGACCGATCGAGCCGCCTGTAGAGGTCGTTGGTCAGGGCGATGGCGAACACGCTCAGCACACCCACGCTGGCCAGCGCCGCGGCCGCACGAATCGGCCAGCCCCGGCTCGCCGCCCAGCCCGAGAGCGATGCCGGCGACACGAGCAGCCGTGGAATCGCGAGCAGCAGCCACGCGAAGAGCACGGCAAGCGGCACCGACGGATCGGCCAGTCGCGCCTCGAGCGGGCTGCGCAGGAACCCGGCGTCGAGCACGAGCGCGAGCACGACGACCATCCCGATCTTCGCGCGTGCCCTCGGCCAGTGCGGGCGGAATGCGTCTCGCGAAGCCAGGAGCACGAAGAGCGCGACCAGCGGCAGGGCGATCTCGGCGTAGTAGGTCCACGCCACCCAGTTGTCGCGCACCACGGCCACGACGCCACCGGCGCCGCCGGCCTCGGCTGCGGCGGACACGCCATCCGGGTTGTCGAACAGACCGGGCCAGAGCACCGGAGCCCGATCGCGGTCCCGCTCAGCCCATGCCGACGCCTGCCGGAAGTAGAGATCCACGCCGCCGTTGCGCTGGATGAAGATCAGATACGGCGCGAGCAGCACGACCACGAGCGCCCCGTAGGCGAAGGCATGGCGCAATCGCTCCTTCCAGGGCACGTCGGTCATCAGCAGGAGGAGCACCGCCATCGACAACCCGATGAACACGCCGTGGTCGTGCCGGAACAGGAAGGCGACCATCGTGGCGATGGCGACCCAGAGCACGGACCGGTCGCCGGGCTTGTCCGCAAAGCGCCAGAGCAGCGGCAACGCCACCGCATACGCCAGGAGCTTCGGGTAGTTGTAGAAGCGCGGCCCGAGCAGCAGCTGCAGCGCGGCTCCGGCGATGCCGAGCACAATCGAGCCGGTCGCCCGCTCGCACACCCAGAAGGTCATCGCCGCGGCCAACGCCAGCATCGCCGCCGAGAACTCGACCTCGCTCACCGTGCCCCGGCCCAGCACCTGCTGGACCGCCGCGGCGACGTAGTAGTAGAGCGGCGCCCCGTGGTCCACGAAGTCGCGCACGGGCAGGTCGCCGAAGAGGATCTGCCACCCTCGCACGAGATAGAAGAAGTGATCGTCGGTGAGGCCGGCGAACGAGCCTCCGGGGTCGTTGAAGCGCAGCAGGAACGAGAACACGAAGATTCCCGCCGCCAACGCTGCGACGATGGCGGTGCGCGCATTCGGCGGCACGGTCATGATGCGCGCCGCGCCAGCACGGCCATCTTCACCATCACCGGGCCGAGCGAATCACCGAGCGAGCCGATCGTAAGCCGACCGCATTGGCAAAAGTGACAGCGAAGTGTGTCGCAGGAATTGGCGACGCCGTCGAAGGAATCCGCGATGCCGTCGTAGAAGGAGAGCTTCGAATCAAGCATCCGGGAGCAGTCGGAGTGTACCACGCGGGTTCCGCGCTTCGGCCGCGACCTCTCCGTACGATGGATGTGCTCGAGACCGAGCCGCGCGCGTGGCCATGTCACATCGTCACGCGCTGGGCTCGGCAACCGCGTGGGCGGGCTGCATCAGCCACAGCACCATTCCGAAGATGCTGGCGACCAGGATGTGAACGAAGAGCAGCAGCGAGATGGCGACCGCCATTTCCTTCGGCACGCCCAGCGGCGCGAATAGCCACGCGTGCAACTGCTCGCGCACGCCGAGGCCATTGAGGGCGATGGGCACGTTACTGAGGACGCCCGTCATCGTGACCGCGGTGAAGATCGCCAGCAGCGGCGGGCGCGGTCCGTCGCCGATGTCGATGAACCACGCGTAGACGAGCGTGAGCGCGGCGAAATACACGAGCACCAGCCCGAAGCCATAGGCCATGATGCGGGGCTGGCGCACCAGCAGGGCCATCTCGAGCCGCAAACGTTGCAGCGCTTCGCCGCCTCGGACCGCCGACGGGCCGAACGGCGTGAGCCAGCGCTGCGCTCCTCCCGTGCCGACGAGGATCAGGCCGAGGACACCGCACGATCCTATGGCGACCAGCGTCACGACGAGGCGGAAGGCCGCGAACCGGGCTGACACGGGCGGCATGAACCACGAGGCCGCCGCCGCGAGAACGGCCAGGCTGCCGAGGCCGAGGATGCGATCGACGACCACCGACGCCATGATGGTCCGGTAGCCATGGGCGCGACCGAGGTAATAGACCTTGGTGGCGTCTCCACCCACGGTGCTCGGCAGGAAATTGTTGGCGAAGATGCCGATGAAGTACGAGCGGATGGCAACGCCGACCGGCACGTCGATCCCGGCCGCCGAGAGCAGCAGCCACCAGCGCCACGCATACAGCACCTGGCCACCGATGATCACCGCGAACGACGCGACGTAGTACCAGGCCGGTAAGGTGACGAGCAGGCGGCTGAGTGCGTGGACGTCGAGACCGCGGATCAGCCACGCCAGGAGCGCGATCGACACGGCGGCCTGAGCCACCATCAGCGCGATGCGACGGGTCATGTTGCGCGCATCACCGCGGCGGCGTCCACGTCGGCTCGGCGAACACTGCCCCGGGCTGAATCTCGAGCGTCACGACGCACGATTCTAGAACACTGTGCGGCGCCTGCGGCGCCCCCGTTCCTGCCATATGATGATGACCTTGCCAGGCCCGGCTGCCGCTTCCATCACGACCGCGCCCGCACTCTCGGTGGTCGTGCCGGCCTACAACGAAGAGGCTGGCATTGCCGCGTGCGTGGAGCAGTTGCGCGCCGCGCTCCAGGCCCTCGCCGCCTCGTGGGAGATCGTCGTGGCCGACGACGGGAGCCGGGATCGGACTGCCGACATCGTTCGCGATCTGGTCGCCGCCGACCCGCGCGTGCGCCTGCTCGCCCTGCCCCATCGCGGCAAGGGCGCCACCGTCCGCGACGGACTCCTCGCAGCCGCCGGTGACTGGCGCTACATGGCCGACGCCGACCTGTCCACGCCCGCCGACAACATCGCCCGCTTTCTCCAGGTCACCTGCGATCACCCGGGTGTTTCGATCGTGATCGGATCGCGTGAAGCGCCGGGCGCCGAGCGCCTCGGCGAGCCCTGGACACGGCACGTCATCGGTCGTGTATTCAACTGGTTCGTGCGCGCCGTCGCCGTACGAGGCATCCACGACACCCAGTGCGGGTTCAAGCTGTTTCGCGCCGCCGCGGCAACGGCGCTGCTGCCGCGGCTCCAGACCGACGGATTCGCCTTCGACGTCGAGCTGCTCTTCCTTGCGCGCCGCGCCGGCCTCGAGGTTCGCGAAGTGGGCGTGCTCTGGCGCTGCCGCACCGACAGCCGGGTCGCCGTGAGCCGCGGCGCCGCGGCGTTCTGGGAAGTGCTGCGGATTCGCGGGCGCGCGCTGGCCGGCCGCTACGACCGCCCGCCCGCGACGGCATGAGCGGCGGCGAGGGCGAGCGGCTGGGCCCGCTGAGCGCCCGGCAGTGGGCATTCGTGCTCGCGGCCATCACTGCCGTGGCCATCGCCGACGACCTGCTGCGGATTCCCGTGCAGGTGTCCGACGCGCTCGAAGAGATCCTGGCCGCCTACCGCTCACCCTCGGCGCTCGCCTCCTTCTGGCGTGCGACCTTCAACGCCGCCTATCTCCGGCCATTCCGGATCGCGCAGATCAAGCTGCTGTTCGACCTGGCGGACGGTCACTATTGGCTGGCCTACCGCGGATTCCACGCGCTGCTGCTCGTGGTCTTCGTGCTGCTGTTCACGCGGGCGCTCAGGGTGCGCACGGCCACGGATCTCGTCGCGGCCGCATTCGGTCTCGCCGTGCTGACCGGGCTCCACACGTTCCGCACGTTGATTCAGGAGGCGTTCCCGATCAACCACTTCCTCGAGATTGCGGTGCTGGCCCTCGGCACGCTCGTGCTCGCGCAGGGCGCGCGGCGGCTGTGGACCGACGGCGTCGCGGTGCTGCTGTTCGTCGTTGCCGTACTGACGCTCGAGTCGGGTGTGCTGATCTGGGTCGTCGCCGTGTCGGCGTGGACGTTCGGCCTCCGCGGTATCTCGGCGCGGGGCCTGGCGGCGATGACGCTGCTCCTGGGCGGCTACTTCTATCTCCGCTTCGTCACGCTCTCGGTCGGCATGCCGACGCTGGCGGAACGCTCGTCGGGCTACCTGTTCGAGGTACTGGAGCCGGCGCAGCTCCAGGAACGGTTCGGCGATCGGGTCTGGTGGCTCCGCGCCTACAATGTCGGCTCGTCAATCCTGTCGGTGCTCTTCTCCGAGCCGCGCAGCGGACTCTTCGCGATTACCCGCTCGTGGAAGGAGCATCAGGTCATCACCTTTCAAGTGATCGCGGTAGTGAGCTCGGCGATCACGACCGGATTCATCCTGGCGGCCGTCCCGAAGGCGTGGCGCGCGCTCCGGCGCACGCCGGCGGCCGCGGATGGCGACGGCACCGGTGCCCTGGTTGGCATCGCCGGCGCAGTGATCGTGGCCAGCGCGGTGGTGTCGTTCGCGTACACCAAGGACGACATCATGAGCACGGCAGGCGCGTTCTATGCCGTGGCGGCGTACGCGGCCGTGCGAGGCGCCGCGGGGGCGCTGCGAAATCGCGGGCGGGCGACAGCGGCCGGGCTCACGGCCCTGCTCTTCATCGCCTCCGCCACCTGGATGTCGCGGAGCCTCGGCATTCACCACGTCGCCAGCGCGGCTGCCTTCAAGACGCGGAACGACTGGGGCCTGCAGCCGGGCCAATGGGCGCGCGAGGGCCGTTGGCCCAGCCGCGCCGACGAGCGGCGCCTGCTCGAGCGATTGCGGGCGGAAGCGCTGGCCATGCCGGCGCCGAACCCGAAGTTCGACTGGCCCTGGGCCGACCGGGTATGGGGCGACTGATGCGGCGCTGGCCCTTCTTCGTCGCTGGTGCGCCGCTGGCGGTGCTGATGCTGGCGCGCACCCTGTTGATCGCGCTCAGCCTGGCCGGCCGGCCGCTCTTCTGGGCCATCGAGCCGCTGACCCTCGCCGAAGCCGCCGCGTTGCGCGACGGCGGCGAGGTGGCGCGACTGCTTGCCGACGGCGCCGACCCCAATGCGCGCTACCCGGTCCGCCGGGGAGTGGTGCGGGGCCGAACCGAGGCGACGCCGCTCGAGGCGGCGCGCGCCGCCCGGCGGCCCGAGATCGTTCAGCTCCTGCTCGAATCCGGCGCCCGCGCGAACTGACAGGGGCTGCGATGTACGATGCACGCGTATGAGCGCCATGATCGCGTTCAATCGCCCCTACCTGACCGGCCGCGAGTTCGACTACGTCCGTGAAGCGGTCGCCACCGGTCAGCTCGCCGGCAACGGCCAGTTCACCCGGCGCTGCCAGGCCTGGCTGCAGGAGACGCTCGGAGCTCCGAGAGTGCTCCTCACCCACTCGTGCACCGCGGCACTCGAGATGTGTGCGTTGCTGCTCGACCTGCAGCCGGGCGATGAAGTGATCATGCCGTCCTTCACGTTCGTGTCGACGGCCAATGCCTTCGTGCTGCGAGGGGCGACGCCGGTGTTCGTCGACATCCGGGCCGACACCCTCAACATCGACGAGACGCTGATCGAACGGGCGATGACCCCGCGGACCCGCGCCGTCGTCGTCGTCCACTACGCCGGCGTCGCCTGCGACATGACGCCGATCGTGTCGGTGGCCCGGCGCCGCGGCCTCGTCGTGATCGAAGACGCGGCCCAGGGATTGCTCGCGTCGTACCAGGGGCGCCCGCTCGGGTCGCTGGGCGACCTGGCCGCCTTCAGCTTCCACGAAACCAAGAACATTCAGTGCGGCGAGGGCGGTGCGCTGGTGATGAACGACGCGCGCTGGGCGGAGCGGGCGGAAATCCTCTGGGAAAAGGGCACCGATCGCTCGAGGTTCACCCGCGGGCAGGTGGACAAGTACACCTGGGTGGACCTCGGCTCGTCGTTCCTGCCCGGCGAGATCACGGCGGCGTTCTTGTGGGCACAGCTCGAGGCGGCTCGCGACATCACCGCCGCGCGCCACACCCTGTGGCGGTCGTACGCGCAGGCCTGTCGCGAGCTGGACGGCGCCGGGCTCGAGCTGCCGGCGATCCCGCCGGACTGCGTGCACAACGCCCACCTGTTCCGGGTCTTGCTGCCGCGCCACGTGCAGCGGGGCGACGTCATCGCCGATCTCAACCGCCGCGGCGTGAATGCGGTCTTCCACTACGTCCCGCTCCATTCGGCGCCGGCCGGCCTGCGCTTCGGCCGCACCGCCGGGCCGATGACCGTCACCGACGACTGCAGCGCGCGCCTCGTACGGCTGCCGCTCTGGATCGGCATGGGCGACGACACACCGCAGGCGGTTGTCGGCGAGCTCACCGCCTCGCTCTCGTCGCGCGTCTAGTGGCCTCGCCCCGGTTCCGGGGTACGATTCGCCATGGCCCTCGCGCTGGCGCTCGCGCAGCTCAATCCCACTGTAGGCGACGTGGCGGGCAACACCGCGCGCGTTCGCGAAGTACGTGACCGGGCGGGGCGCGATGGCGTCGATCTCGTCCTCTTTTCCGAGCTGCTCCTCGTCGGCTACCCGCCGGAAGATCTGGTGCTACGCCCCGCGCTCGTCAGCGCGGCAGCCGCGGCGCTGCGCGAGCTGCAGCACGAGAGCGCTGCCGGCGGGCCTGGCCTCGTCGTCACCTTGCCGTGGTGTCAGGACGGGCGGCTGTACAACGCCGCGGCGCTGGTGGCCGACGGTCAGATCACGCTGCGCTTCAAACACGAGCTGCCGAACTACGGCGTCTTCGACGAGAAGCGCGTCTTCGCGCCCGGGCCGCTCTCGGAGCCGGTCGACTTCCGCGGTCTGCGGCTCGGCCTCCCGATCTGCGAGGACGTCTGGTTCGCCGAGACGGCCGCGCACCTCGCCGCGCAGGGCGCCGAGCTGCTGCTCGTGCCGAACGGCTCGCCGTTCGAGGTCGAGAAGTCGCAGCAGCGGCTGCACCTGGTCCAAGCGCGCGTGCGCGAGACCGGGCGCGCGCTCGTCTACGTCAACCAGGTCGGCGGCCAGGACGAGCTCGTGTTCGACGGCGGGTCGTTCGCCGTCAATCCGGACGGCGCGCTCGCCTGCCATCTGCCGTCGTGGGTCGAAACCGTCGTGACGACCCATTGGGATCGCGGCAGCGGACGCCTCGCCTGCCAGGGACCGGCAACCGCGTGGCACCAAGAGCCGCGCCTCGAGGCCGTCTACAACGCGATGGTGCTGGGACTGCGCGACTACGTGCGCAAGAACCGGTTTCCCGGAGTCGTGCTCGGCATGTCGGGCGGCATCGACTCCGCGCTCACCGCCGCGGTGGCGGTGGACGCCCTTGGCCCGGGCCGCGTCAAGGGCGTGCGCCTCCCCTCGCGGTTCACCTCTGCGCCGAGCCTCGACGATGCCGACGAATCGGCACGGCTGCTGGGCATGGCGCTGCAGACGCTGCCGATCGAGACGACCGTGGCCGCCGCCGAGG
>DATMDI010000339.1:0-14224 GCA_035557875.1 Vicinamibacterales bacterium | reverse complement strand
GGGTTGCTCTCGTACAGCTGCACGAACAGCGTCATCACGCCGCCGGGATTGAGGTGCTGCTTCACCTCGTCGAAGAACTCGCGCGTGTAGAGCGCCGCCGCGCCCTTGACCCACGGGTCGAGCGGGTCTGACGTGATGGCGTCGAACTTCTCGTTCGTCGTCATGAGGAAGTGCCGCCCGTCGTCGAGGATCAGGCGTGTCTTCGGATTCTTGTAGACGTCGAAGTTGTGCGGGCCGAAGTGCTGCGAGGCCATCACCGGCACGAGCGGCTCGATCTCGGCGATGGTCACCTGTTCGAGGCGCGGCTCGATCGAGACGGCGCCGGCGGTGACGCCCGCGCCGAAGCCGATGACCAGCACGCGCTTGGGATCCGGCGGAATCAGCGTCGTCATGTGCCCGAGCATGCGCTGCAGGCGCATGTCCTGCGGCTCGCTGGACGCCTGCACCTTGCCGGCGTTGTGGTAGTTGAGAGTACCGCTCGGGGTGCGCGAGACCGCCACCGACGCGGTAACGCCCTCGCCGACGTAGATGATCTCGTTCTGTCCGATCCAGGTGGCGGAGTAGCGGCCGTAGGCCACGAGCAGCCCCGGCAGCGGCGGCACGACGCGGGCCAGGAGCCCCGCGACCGCGGCCACGACGATCACCCGAGCCAGCGCCGGCAGCGACGCGCGGAAGCCGCCGCCCTCGCGGGCGGCGCCGAGCAGGAGCAGCCCGGACAGCGCGGACACCCCGATGAGCGCCTGCTGCGTGATCTGGCTGCCGACCACGCCCACCATCAACAGCGCGGTCACCAGTGCGCCGACGATCGCGCCCACGGTGTTGGCGGCGTAGACACCGCCCACGAGCTTTGCCGAGTCCTGCCCCGGCACGGCCACGGCGGCCAGCGCCAGCGGAAAGCTCGCGCCCCAGAGGATCGCGCCCGGCAGCATCACGAAGATGGCGCGCATCAGATCGAGCTGGAAGTTGTAGACCAGGCTGGTGGAGATCGACGGATTGATCGGCCAGTACGGCAGCGACGAGCCGGTGGCGTAAGCCGCCCAGCCGAGCGCCACGCACAGTGCCACCTGACACCAGCCCAGCGCGGTTCGCGGGTTGGTGGAGCTCCGGGCCATCGAGGCCCCGACGCTGCTGCCAATGCCCAGTCCGACGAGGAACACCGCGAGAATCAAGGAAAAGGTGTAGGCGGTGGCGCCGAAGATGAGCGACAGCAGGCGCGTCCACACCACTTCCGAGCCGAGCGCGGTCAGCCCCGAGAGCGCGATCGCGACATAGACGAGGCGGGTTTCGGTGGTCGTGCCGGCCGCCGGCAGGGCGTCGGACGCCCCGCCCTTGATGATCGTGTGCGGCGTGAACCGTGCGACGCCCAGTGCGAGCAACCCCACCACGACGTTGATCGCCACCGCCACGAAGGTGGCCGTGGGCATGTCGAACACGCGCAGCAGGTAGAAGCCCGCGAGCAGGCTCCCGGCCACGGCGCCGGCGAGGTTGCCGCCATAGAAGAACCCGAGCCACGAGACGCCGCGCGGAGTGGTCTCCACCCAGCGTGCGATCGCCGGCAGCGTCGCGCCCATCAGCAGCGTCGGCGGGATGAGGCACACGCTGGCGACGAGGGCCCGGAGGATCAGACTCACCGGGCCCGACCCGGCGATCGAGGTGTACAGCCCGCCGAGAAACGGCACCGCGTAGAGGACGACGAGCCCGCAGAGCCCGATACCGAACTCGAGCATCGCGTAGACCCGGAGCGGGTGGTGCGACGGGTTCAGGAACCGCGGCAGGAGCAGGCTGCCCAGGCACATGCCGCCCATGTAGATCCCGAGCAGGACGCCGAGCGACACCGCCGAGGATCCGATGGAAAGCTGCAGGAGTTGGAACCAGACGACTTCGTAGACGAGGGCGGCGCAGCCGGACCCGACGAACAGCACCAGGAGCGCCGGGAGCCAGCGCTCGGCATCCCCGAGGCTGGCCGCGGGCCTCGAGGCTTCTTCGAGGTTGGTCATTGTCACGGCGATACTACCATCCAAGGGTCTGCGCTTACTTCGCCCCTAAACGGGAACTCTTTAGCCCGATCCGGTTCCACTTGCACAGACGAGAAGCGCAGATGGCCGGGCCGCTGCCCGCAGAGTGCCGGTCGATTCACAGGGCTCGCCGTCCACGTGGTAGCGGATGGCGCCCGGTGCCGTGACCTCGGCCGCGACGGCGGTGAGCATCGTCACGCCCGGCACATCGGCCAGCTTGCCGCGGAACAACGCCGGCACGCGGCGGATGATGCCCGGTAGCCATCGGTCGTCGACCACGACGACGTCGAGGCGGCCGTCATCGATCCGCGCGCGGGGCGCGATGAGCGCGCCGTTGCCGTACTGCCGCGCGTTGGCAAACGCGATCAGCAGCGGCCGCACCTCGCGCGTAACGCCGTCCACCGCCAGCGTGACGGGTATCGCGCGGTACGACAGCAGCGCCTGCGCCGACCGCGTCACGTACATCGCCAGGCCGCGACGAGCCAGCCCGCCCGCGGCAAAACGATGCGCGACCTCGGCGTCGAGCCCGACTCCCGCGACGTTGAAGAACAGCTGACCGCCCAGCTCGCCGGCGTCGATACGGCGCCGCTGCGCGCCGAGCGCAAGCTCGAAGGCCGCACGCGGCTCGAACGGCAGCCCCAGCTCACGGGCGAGCCCGTTGCCCGACCCGCTCGGAACCACGCCGAGGGCAGCGTCGCGGAACACGAGCGCCGACGCGACTTCGTTGACCGTCCCGTCACCGCCCCACGCGATCACCGTCGTCGCGCCGTGAGCCACCGCGGCCTGGGCCAGCTCGCGTGCGTGGTGGCGCCGCTCGGTCACGAAGATGTCGGCGTCGACGCGATGCGCCTCGAGACATGCGGCCGCCAGCTCGGCGCGCTGGCGTGCGGCGTCGGGACGGACACCCAGACCCGAGATGGGGTTGATGATGACGGCCACTCGCCCGCCGGACGCAGTGCTCATCACGTGAGAGGACGAGGGGCCGGCATCACCACCGTCCACTGTACTTCCGGGCGGCGAGCGGCTCAACGCCGCCGTGCTTTAATGTGACGTCGTGCGTCTGGCCGCCATCGATATCGGCACCAACTCGATTCACATGATCGTCGTGCGCGTGCGCGAGGATCTCTCCTTCGAAGTCGTCGACCGGGAGAAGGCCATGGTCCGGCTCGGAGCCGGCGGGCTCGACGGCAAGTCGCTCACCGCCCAAGCCACCGCCGGCGCGCTGCGCGCGCTCGCCACCTTCAAGCGCATCGCCGACTCGCACGGAGTGGACACCATTCTGGCCGCCGCGACCAGCGCCACGCGCGAGGCGCCCAACGGTGGCGAATTCCTGGCCCGCATCGAGACTCAGACCGGCATCCGTCCGCGGGTGATTGGCGGACAGGAGGAGGCGCGGCTGATCCACATGGCGGCGACCTACGGCGTGGACGTCGGCAAGTCGCGGGCCGTGGTCATCGATATCGGCGGTGGCAGCGTCGAGCTCACGCTCGGTGACGCGACGAGCCTGCGGCTGGCCCGCAGCGTGAAGCTGGGCGTGATCCGCCTGACGCAGGCGTACGTGAAGAGCGACCCGCTCAGCGGGCGCGACGAGCGCCGCCTCGCCAAGCACGTTCGTACCGGCGTGGACGGCATCTGCAAGCAGATCGTCAGCGCCGGCTACGATCGGGTGATCGGCACGTCGGGCACGATTCTCAGCCTCGGAGCCGTGGCGATGGCCGTGGTCCGCGGCACGGTCCCCACGGAACTGCGCAACCTGCGGCTCCCGGCGAAGTGGATTCGCCGCCTCCGTCGCGGCATCGTGGACATGACCGTCAAGCAGCGTCTGGCGCTGCCAGGGCTCGATCCGCGGCGCGCCGACCTCACGGTGGCGGGCGCCGTGCTGCTCGACACGATCCTGCAGCGCCTGGGCGCCGAGGAGTTGACGCTGTGCGATCTCGCGCTGCGGGAAGGGCTGGTGCTCGACTACATCCGGCGGCACCAGAAGGAAATCGCCCACATCGAGCAGATTCCCGACGTACGCCGCCGCAGCGTCCTGGAACTGGCCGAGCGCTGCCATTACTACGCCGATCATGCGCGCCACATCGTCACCCTGTCGCTGGCGCTCTTCGACCAGACCCGCGCGGTCCACGCGCTGGGCGACCGCGAGCGCGAGTGGCTGGAATACGCCGCGCTCATGCACGACATCGGCTCGCACATCAGCTTCGGCCGCCACCACCGGCACTCCTATTACCTCATCACCAACGGCGACCTGCGCGGCTTCCAGCCAGACGAAATCGAAATCATCGCGCTGGTCGCCCGCTACCACCGCCGGAGCACGCCGAAGCCGACCCACGAGGAATACGCGCGCCTGCCGTCGGGACGCCGCCGTACGGTCCGCACGCTGGCGGCGATGCTCCGAGTGGCCGAAAATCTCGACCGCAGCCACTCCCAGGTGATCTCGGGGCTCACGGTGCACGTTCGGAAGGAGTCGGCCCGGCTCGAACTCATCGCCAACGGCGACGCCGAACTGGAGATGTGGGCCACCGGGCGCCACATCGCCCCGTTCGAGGCCGTCCTTGACCAGCCGGTGAAGCTGGTGATGACGCCGGCACCCCCGCCACCCCCGAAGCCCCGCCGCCGCGCAGTCACCCGCGGAGCCGCCCGCGCCGCCGCTCGCCGCCCCTGACAGAGACAGCCGGAGCGCGACGCGCCCGGGGGGCTCGTTTACAGGGAATTTACAATACGGAAACCAGTGTGAAATTCACGGTCTATACCGTGACGGTATGGACCGGATCCCGTGACGACGGCCGACCGTGCACTCCCCTCTCTGGCTGGGCTGGCGGCGCGCCCGCAGCCGCCCGCGGCCGATCACGCGGCGCCGAAAATCGAAGCGATCGGCCTGAACTTCTACTACGGCCACACGCAGGCCCTGCGCGACATCTCGGTGAAGCTCACGCCGAATGTCGTCACCGCGTTCATCGGGCCGTCCGGCTGCGGCAAGAGCACGTTCCTCCGCACGCTCAACCGGATGAACGACATCATCCCGGGCGCCCGGGTCGAGGGCCGGGTGCTCATCGACGGCGCGGACATCTACGACTCCGGGGATGTCGTGCAGTTGCGGCGTCGCGTCGGCATGGTGTTCCAGAAGTCCAATCCGTTTCCGAAATCGATCTTCGAGAACGTCGCCTACGGCCTCCGCATCAACCGGATGACCGGGTCCTCGTCCGAGCTGGCCGGCCGGGTGGAAGAGAGCCTCAAGCAGGCGGCGCTCTGGACCGAAGTGAAGGACCGCCTGCACGCGTCGGCCCTGGCGCTCTCGGGCGGGCAGCAGCAGCGGCTCTGCATCGCCAGGGCTCTGGCCGTACGGCCCGACATCCTGCTGATGGACGAGCCCGCGTCGGCGCTCGACCCGATCGCGACGCAGCGGATCGAGGAACTGGTGTACGACCTGAAAAAGGACTACACCATCGTCATCGTCACCCATAACATGCAGCAGGCGGCGCGCGTGTCGGACTACACCGCCTTCTTCTGGCTGGGGAAACTCGTCGAGTTCGACCGCACGGAGAAGCTGTTCACCGCGCCGGCCGAGCAGTTGACCGAAGATTACGTGACAGGGAGATTCGGGTAGTGCCAATGGACCGCGTCGTTCCACACTTCCAGGAGGAGCTCGAGGCGCTGCAGAGCCGTCTGCTCGAAATGGGCGGGCTGGCCGAGGAACGCGTGCGCGCCTGCATCGAGGCGCTCGAATCGCGCGATGCCGGGCTGGTGGCCCAGGTGCTGGTCGGCGACGAGCCGATCAACCAGCTTCACATCGAGGTCGACAACCGGTGCTTCCGGCTGCTCGCGCTCTACCAGCCGATGGCGACCGATCTGCGCGCCATCGTGTCGGCGGTGAAGATCAACACCGACCTCGAACGCGTCGGCGACCTGGCCGTCAACATCGCCGAGGCCGCGCAGCGCTATACCACCCACCCTCCGGTCAAGAAACTGATCGACATCCCCACCATGGGCGCCATCGCCCAGACCATGCTGCGCGATGCCCTCGACGCCTACGTGCGGCGCGACACGGCGCTGGCGCACGCCGTGCTCAACGCCGACGACCAGCTCGACGCGCTCAAGACGCAGGTGTTTCGCGACCTCCTGACCTACATGATCAAGGATCCGGCCACCGTGGAGCCGGCACTCGACCTCATCCTGATTTCCCGCCATCTGGAACGGATCGGCGATCACGCGACGAATATCGCCGAAGACGTGATCTTCATGGTGTCGGCCCAGGACGTCCGCCACCATCCGCCGGCGGCGCAGGAGCGCGCCTGATACCCCAATCGGGGCAGTCACACAGGCCGGCTACAGAAACGTCGGTTGCGCCAAAGCTGGCGCCACAAACGGGCGGAATCCGGTTGTAGAATGGATCGGATGGGCGAGGCTCGCCTGTGCGTCCTGTGTCGTGTGCGTCCGCTGGACCCGCGGTGGAGGCCGTTCTGCAGCGAGCGCTGCCGGAACGAGGATCTGGCGCGATGGGCCGATGGCCGCTATAGCGTTGCTAGTGACTCCGAGCCACCGCCCGACGACCCCAGCAACGACATCGACCCAGACTGAGTCCCTCTTCGCCATGGCCGACACGCTCACCGTTACCGACAACCGCACCGGCAAGCAGTACGAGATCCCGATCAAGGACGGGGTGATCAACGCCACCGCCCTCCGTCAGATCAAGACGGGCCCTGACGACATCGCCGGGCTGGCCACCTACGACCCGGCGTTCATGAACACGGCGTCGTGTCGGAGCCGCATCACCTACATCGACGGCGATCAGGGCATCCTCGAATACCGGGGCTACCCGATCGAACAGCTGGCCGAGCGATCGACCTATCTGGAGACGGCGTATCTCATCATCTTCGGCGAGCTGCCCACGGCCGCGCAGCTGAAGGAGTGGACGACCCAGATCACGTTCCACACGATGCTGCACGAGAACATCAAGAAGCTGATGGACGGCTTCCAGTACGACGCCCACCCGATGGGCGTCTTCGTGAGCACCGTCGGCGCGTTCTCCACCTTCTACCCGGACGCGAAAAAGATCTTCGACGAGGCCTCGCGCAAGAAGCAGATCCATCGCCTGATCGCGAAAGTCCCGTCTGTCGCCGCCTACGCCTTCCGCCACAGCATCGGCCGTCCCTACATCTATCCCGACAACGACCTCAGCTTCACCGGCAACTTCCTGAACATGCTGTTCCGGATGACCGAGCTGAAGTACAAGGTCGATCCGGCCCTCGAGCGCGCCCTCGACGTGCTCTTCATCCTGCACGCCGATCACGAGCAGAACTGCAGCACCAGCGCGATGCGCGGGATCGGCAGCTCGCACGTCGATCCCTACTCGGCGATGGCAGGCGCGGCGGCGGCACTCTACGGCCCGCTCCACGGCGGCGCCAACGAGGCGGTGCTGCGCATGCTGAACGAGATCGGCAGCGTGCAGCACATTCCCGACTTCATCAAGCGCGTCAAGGCCGGCGAAGGCCGCCTCATGGGCTTCGGTCACCGGGTCTACAAGTCGTACGACCCGCGCGCCAAGATCATCAAGAAGACCGCCGACGAGGTGTTCGAGGTCACGGGCAAGAACCCGCTGCTCGAGATCGCGCTCGAGCTCGAACGCATCGCGCTGCAGGACGAGTACTTCGTGACGCGCAAGCTCTATCCCAACGTGGACTTCTATTCCGGCCTCATCTACCAGGCGATGGGCTTCCCGGTGGAGATGTTCCCGGTGCTGTTCGCCATCCCGCGCACGTCGGGCTGGATTGCGCAGTGGGAGGAGATGCTGCTCGACCCGGAGCAGAAGATCTCAAGGCCGAAGCAGGTGTACATCGGGGCATCCCGCCGCGAGTACGTGCCGCTCACGGGCCGGAGCTAGGAGCGAGGCTGAGCTGGCCCGATGAAGGGCTCCGCCTCGCTCAGGGCAGTATCTGCTTTGCCCCGCCTACGGCGGGGCGGCTTGTGCATGTGCCGCGGCGGCTGGACGGCGGCGCTCCGACGCGCCGCTGCGCTGGCGGCGTTCGGCGTGGCGACTGCGGCGCCGCACGCGGCGTGCGCCAATCCTCCGGCGCCGCAGACGGCCGCGCCAGCCCGACCAGCGACGCCCGCCCGACCGATAGCGATGAAGTTCGATGCCGCGCGCGCGTGGGCCGACCTGCAGCGACAGGTCGGCTTCGGGCCGCGACCGGCAGGCACGCCGGCCCTCGCGAACACCCGCCAGTACATCCTCGCTCAGCTCCAGAGCGCGGGCATCAAGACGCAGGAGCAGGTGTTCACGGGATCGACTCCGGGCGGGCCGGTCGCCATGACCAACGTCATCGGCACCATCGCCGGCCGCCGGCCGGACCGGATCGTGCTGGCCAGCCACTACGACACCAAGCGCGCACCGTTCCGGTTCGTCGGCGCCAACGACGGCGCCTCGTCCACGGCGGCGTTGCTCGAACTGGGGCGGGCGCTGGCCGCCAGCCAACCCACTTTCACGATCGAACTCCTCTTCCTCGACGGCGAGGAGGCCGTGAACTGGGACTGGGCGGGCACCGACAACACCTACGGCAGCCGCCATTACGTCCAGGCGGCGCAGAAAGCCGGCACGCTGGCCGGCGTGAAGGCCGTGGTGCTTCTGGACATGGTCGGCGACCGCGATCTGATCATCCGGCGCGAGTCGTATTCCACGCCGTGGCTGGTAGACGCCATCTGGGCCGCAGCCGCGCGCATCGGCCATGGCGGCACGTTCGTCAACGAGCTGACAACGGTCGAAGACGACCACGTGAACTTCGTACGAGCCGGCGTGCCCGCCGTCGACGTGATCGATCTGGACAACCCCACGTGGCACACCGCGCAGGATGACCTCGCGCACGTCAGCCAGAAAAGCCTCCAGATCGTCGGCGACGTCATCCTCGCGGCGTTGCCCGCCATCGAGCAGCGCCTCACAAGCGCGCGCTGACGCGCCGCCGCTGGTGACCCGACTTACCTGACCTCGAGAATCACGTCGGGATCTCGTACCTCGCCACGTAGTACGGTCCCACCTGGCGGTAGCTGTGCAACCGGAAGCCGCACGATTCGTAGAGCGCGCGCAGCTTCAGACGATCGGCGTCGCAATCGAGCCGCAACAGCGCTCGGCCGTGCGCGCGCGCCTGCGTGACGGCCCATGCGAGGAGCGCGTGTGAGACGCCGTGCCCCTTGAACGCCCGCCGCACCACGAGCCGGTGCACGAACGCCGCCTCGCCCGCCGGACGATCGGGCCAGAAGAGCGCGTCTTCGAGCTGGAAACGAATCACACCAGCGGGTTCGCCGTCGATTTCGGCGAGGAAGAACTGGCCGCTCGTCACTTCGGCGGCGATGCGTCCCGCGTCGAGCTCGCCGTCCTCCCACATCACGACGCCGAGCGCGTCCACCCATGCGGCAGCCTCGCGCACCATCCGCTCAACGGCGGCGACGTCGCCCGCGCGGGCCTGTCGGATGCCGACGGGGCCCATGGCTAGACACCGGTGCCCGCCGGCTCGCGCTCGAGGGCACGAGCGGGCGTGCCGCGTATCTGGTCGAACGCGAACACCATCAAGGCCAGCCACACGGCGATGAAGCCGGCCACGCGCGACCGTCCGAACGGCTCGTGGTACAGCGCCAGCGCGAGCACGAGCTGTATCGTCGGCGAGATGAACTGCAGCAGCCCCATCGTCGAGAGTGGCACGAGGCGGACGGCGGACGCAAACAGCAGGAGCGGGACGATGGTCACGAGCCCGCCGCCGATGAGGAACACGCTGGTGGCCGTGGCACCGTGAAGGAATACGCCGGTGCCGCTGCGCTCGGCGGCGACGAGGTAGGCCGCCGCCGGCAGGCCCAGCAGCACGGTTTCGAGCGTCAGGCCTTCGAGCGGCGGCAGCGGCGCTGTCTTCTTCACCAGACCGTAGGTGCCGAAGCTGGCTGCCAGTGCCAGCGCGATGCGCGGCGGTGCGCCGTACGCGAGCGTGAGAATCGCCACCCCGACCGCGGCAAGGGCCACCGCGATCCATTTCGTCGGCCGCAGCCGCTCGCCGAGGACCGCGACGCCCAACAGGACGTTCACGAGCGGCGTGATGTAGTAGCCAAGGCTGGTTTCCACCACCAGGTCGTGACCGACGGCCCAGACGTAGAGGTACCAGTTGACCCCGATCAGAATCGCGGCGGCGAAATAGAGCAGCACGACCCGCGGTGTCAGCGCGCCGCGGGCCACGCGCGGCCGCGACGGCCAGGCGAGGATCGCGAGCAGGGCCACACAGGACCACACGATCCGGTGCGCCAGCACCTGGCCGGCGGGCACGTGAGCCACGAGCTTCCAGTAGAGCGGAAACAGGCCCCAGATGCTGTAGGCGGCGGCGCCGAGCCAGAACCCTCGGCTCACTCGCCTACCCGCCGAGCAGCCACCACGCCAGGGCGGCCGCCGCGGCGCTGCCAACCGCGAGCAGCCATGGCAGGGGCGAGCGCCGCCGCTTGACGAAGATCGAGCCTGCGGCTGGCGGCTTTACCCGCGGCTCGGCCGTCGCCTGCCCGCAGCGGTAGCAGATGAGCGCCTTCTCGGCGATTTCGGTCCCACAGTGTTTGCAGATCATGAACGTGGCGAAATTGATAATGTACTACGCAGGCTCTCGGCTCACGGCTCCAGGCCTGGAGCGTCTGTCGCTCGTCGAAGAGTACGCTGCCGGCGGTTCCAAAGCCGGGAGGCGGGAGCCGGGAGCCTTGTGATCCCTCTCCGCGACGTCATCCCTACACGCTCGAGGCCGGTGGTCACGCCGGCGCTCATCGCCGCCAACGTGCTGATCTTTCTCTACCAGTGGTCGCTCGGTGAGCGCGCGGGCACGTCGTTCATCTTCGACTGGGGCGTGATCCCCGCCGACTTCACGCTGCTCACGCTGTTCACGTCGATGTTCCTGCACGGCGGCTTCCTGCACGCCGGCGGCAACATGCTCTACCTGTGGATCTTCGGCGACAACGTCGAGGACCGCTTCGGCAGGGGCCGGTTCCTCGCCTTCTACCTCTTGTGCGGCGCGGCGGCCGCCGTCGCGCAGACGCTCGTCAGCCCCAGTTCCCGCGTCCCGATGGTGGGCGCCAGCGGCGCGGTGGCGGGCGTGATGGGCGCCTATTTCGTGATGTATCCGCACTCGCGGATCGTCACGCTGGTGCCCTTCCTCTTCCTGCAGATCATCGAAGTGCCCGCCGTGTTCTTCCTCGGCATCTGGTTCCTGATGCAGTTCCTGAGCGGCGTGGGGTCGATCGCGCAGGTCGAGGCCGGCACGGGCGGCGTGGCCTTCTGGGCGCACGTGGCCGGCTTTGCTGTGGGGGTGCTGGGCGGCTTACTGCTCCGACGGCCGGAGCGTCAGCGCGTCGAATACTGGCACGATCGGTAGGGTGTGGGCAGGTCTAAAGACCTGCCCCTACGACGACGGTGGGACGTAGAGGGCGGTCTTCAGACCGCCCTGAATCGGATCAACGCTCGCCGCCGCCCTGGCTCTCGCTGATCTTCAGCAGCAGATCCTGCGCCCGTTCGTACGACGGGGCGATCTCGAGCGCATCGAGAGTAGCGCGCTTCGCGGCGGCCGCCTGCCCGGCCATCAGGAGCGCTTCGCCGAGGTCGGTGTGCGCACCCGCCACGTCCTGCGGCTTGGTCGCCAGCGCGCTCCGGAAGGCGCGCAGCGCCGACGTCGTGTCCTTGCGGCGCAGCGCCAGACGGCCGAGCGCCGTCTGCGCCGCGCTGTCGAACGGGTCGGCAGCGACGAGCCGTCGATACGCGTCTTCAGTACGCGCCGGGTCGCCCTTGGCTTCCAGCAGCGTGGCCAGCTTGCGCGCCGACTCCACGTCGGCGTTGTCGATCTGCAGTACCGCTTCGTAGGCCCGGATCGCGCGATCGTTGTCCTTCTGTTCCGTCGCGATCCGCGCGATGTAGGCGTGGGGGTTGCCAAGGCCGTTGGCCGTCGGCAGGAGCACTGCGGCGCGCTCGAAGGTCGCGATCGCGGCCGCTTTGTCACCCGCCGTGTTGAGCGCGTCCGCCAGCATCATGTGGACGCGGAAACTCTCGGGGTTGTCGGCGGCGAGCTTCTTCAGGCCGTCGAGCGACGGCTTCTCCTTGAGCTCGGGCCCCTTGAGGGCGCGCACGATCGCGGCGTAGTTCTTGTCCGTATACGCGTCGAACGACGTCTGGAGCTGCGCGATCGTGAGGCCGTAGGCGTCCTGCAGCGCGGCTTCGGTTTCGAGCCCGCGACCGTAGGCACGCAGCATCTTCCACAGCGCCGGCTCGCCGTGTGTCTGGACGAGATGGTCCACCACCAGCGACGCCTGGTAGTAGGCCAGGGAGATTGTCTTCGGATCGCTGAACGCCTCGTTCAGCACGTCGAGCTTGATGGCCTTGCCGTCGGCCAGCGCCTGGGCGAACGAGACGTCCGACTCCTTGCCCCACTCAGGCCGGGCGCGCCGCTCTTCGTACACCGAGATGCCTTCGGTCAGCCACCGCGGCACGCGGTTCCCGGACATCTGCAGCGTGATCACGTGCGCCAGCTCGTGCCACAACGTCTCGCCCCAGTTGAACTCGCCGGGCTTGCGGGCGCGCGGCGAGTCGAGCGTGACGACGCGGCCGAAGCAGGCGCCGAGCGCGCCGATCATGCCCGGCAGGCCGATGGTCCGCACGGCGAAATCGTCGTGCTTGGGGAACATCTCGATCAGGAGCGGGCCCTTCGGGGTGAACTGATAGCGCTTCGACAGCGCCTCGAGCGCTTCCTTGGCCAGCGGAATCGCCTGCTCGCGCATCACCGCCACCTCGTCGGGATGGAACTTGAACACGAGGTCGCCGTCGGTGATCGTTTCGAACTTGGCGAGCGTGTCGAGCAGGTCGAGCGAATTGAACGTCGAGACGTTGAACGGGTCGTCCTTGAACGCCTTCTCGAGTGCTACCCGCGCCTCGCCCTCATCGCCGGTGCGCAACAGGTACATGCCGAGATCGGCGTACGCCTGCGCGTTGTTCGGGTCGGTGATGAGCGCCTTGCGGACGAACGCCGCGGCCTCGTCGAACAGGTAACCGCGGGCGGCGTGGTCGGCGACGATGCGGTAGACCTCGCCGTACGTCGGATTGATCTTCAGCGCCGCTTGTGCGTGGGTCTCGACCTCGGCAGGCTTGTTGGCCGCGAAGGCGGCGCCGGCCCGCAGCGCGATCGCTTCGAGGCTGGCCGGGTTGACGTCGAGCGCCTTGCCGATCGACGCCTCGGCCTCGTCGCGGCGGCGGTCGTCGAGTGCCAGTTCCGCCGACAGCAGGTGGGCCGGCACGGCGTTGGGATTGATCTTGAGAGCCGCTTCCAACGCTTCGCGGGCGGCTGGCGGGTTACCCTCGCTGGCCACGCGCGCCAGCCCGACCCGGGCGGCCACATGAGTCTCGTCGGCCTTGAGCGCGTCCTGATACGACTTCAACGCGTTGGGCTTATCGCCCTTCTCGAGGAACAGATCGCCCCACGCGGTGTTGAGCGCCACGTCGCCGGGAGCCAGGCGATTGCCGCGGCGGAAGTACTCGTCGTTGGCGACCTTGAACTGGCCCAGCGCCCGGGCGGCGCGGCCGCCGCGGGTGAAGTCGGCGACCGTCCGCGGCTGAGAGCCGTCGAGCACGCGCTGGAGCGTGCGGCGGGCGTCCTGGCGCCGGCCCAGATACTGCTGCAGCAATCCGAGCTCGAGCGCGGCATCGCTCGCCGGCGACGCGGCCGCCGCGGGCGCGAGCAGTTTCTCCGCGTCTGCATACCGTCCGCGGGCGATCGCCGCGCGCGCGCGCAAGGTCGTGGACCGGTTGTCGGTGGCGCCCTTGAGCAGTCCGTCCACCTCGTCGTAGCGACCGGCGTTGAGAGCCTGCGCCGCCTGATCGGCCGGCGTGAGCGGGACCGGCGGCTGCGCGGTCTGCGCAGACGGCAGCGTGGCACTCAGAACCAGCACCGCGACAGCGCCGACGGCGAGCACCAGCGCGCCCACCAGCCGCGGCAGGGTCACGAGCCGAGTAGCGCTCCGAGTGGGCATAGGTGGCATCGCGCTCAGTATAGCCCCGCGTTGGCGGCCGGGCGGGCTGCCCCCGGCGTTCCTATAATCGGAGTCGGATGACTGCAGACACACCCGACGCGCGCTCCGCCGGCTCGGCGTTTACCTGGCTGGGAGCTGCGCTGTTCGCGGCCGCGCTGGGCTGGTTCGTCTACAGCTATTTCGTCCGC